>NZ_JAVRHY010000011.1:0-99226 GCF_031846305.1 Spectribacter acetivorans | reverse complement strand
ACCCCAGGGCAACGGCCTGACCACACCCTATTGGAGCGTCAGCCTGTAACCGATGTATCTGAATTATCCTGTCACCCTTGTTGTTGAACCGTACCCCGGCGGGCGAGTCCTGCCTCGAACGGGGTTCGAGGCAGGATGCCCTGTGCGCTTCGGTCGACGAGGGGGTCTTTCGACGGTACTTCCATGTACCGACGAAAACCGCGCGCCCGTCCTGGGCGCGCCCCTTCGGGCCGGGAACCTCGCCGCCCTGCAGTGCTCGGCTCGTACCGACGGCGAGAAAGAGGTGCCATATCCTAGTGTGGTCGCTTCTTCCCTCCCGTTAGCGCTTGCCGCCCGAGTCGCCTTTGTTTTCGTCTCTTTTCTTTGACGACGCAAAGATAAAGAGACTCGCCCTTCAGGGCGAAATTCTTAAGCTAGCAGGTAGCGGCCCTTTGCCCGCAATGGGCTTCAGCACCGAGCTGGCACGCGGTGAGGGCGTTGCGGATCAGCCGAGCTGCGCGTCGAGTTCCGTAATCGAACGAGTCGGCGGCGCACAGGTCGTCCCCCGGCAGACGTAGGCCACCGGACCGTCCGGTTCCGCGCGCTTGTCCGCAAGGCCGGCCGGCAGATCGGCATCGGCCGCAATCGAGTAGACGACGGTCAGGGGGTTGGCGGCTGCCGCGGCGTCGCGCCAGGTTCGCGCGGTTGCGGCGTCGCGCCAGGTTCGCGCGGTTGCCGTATCAGCACCGCGCAGGATCACCACCGGCGGCGGGTCCAGATACTCGTCCAGTGCCAGCAGCAGGCTCGAGTGCGCCATGGGGTAGTCGTTCATCAGCGTGGCGCCGGCAGCCAGGGTCCGTTCCGCAGCGGTCAGATACCGCGGTTCGCCGATCAGCCAGCCCAGATGCAGCAGCGCGCGGGCGGCCACGGCGTTGCCGGCCGGGGTGGATTCATCCTGGAACGGGCGCGGGCGGTGCAGCAGCGGCTCGTGATCGTCGGGGGTGAAGTAGAACCCGCCGTTGGCGTCGTCCGCGAAATGGGCCAGCAGTGCGTCGGCGATGTCCGTCGCCCAGGCGAGATCCGGGCTGTGCCACCGGGTACGCAGGGCGGTGAGCAGTGCGTCCAGCAGGAACGCGTAGTCGTCGAGAAAGCCGCTGGTGTGGCTGCGACCACCGGCGTGGACGGCCAGCAGCCGGCCGTCGCACCAGAGATGCTGACGGATCATGGCGAGGGCGTCATCGGCGGCGGTCGCGCAGTCGGCGCGGTCCAGCGCATCGGCGGCGGTGAACAGGCCGCCGATCATCAGGGCGTTCCAGCTGGTCAGGATCTTGTCGTCGCGGTCGGGCCGGGTGCGGGCGGCGCGCTGCTCGAACAGCGTCTGGCGGCCGGCGGCGAGATGGTCGTCGATCGCGTCCGGCGTCAGGCCGAATCGGTCGGCAAGGTCCTGGTCGTCGTGCCGACGCTGCAGATGCCAGTGGCCCTCGAAGTTGGGGGCGCGGTCCAGGCCGTAGGCGGCGGCGAACAGGGCCCACGCGTCGCCCAGCGCCGATTCGACCTCGGCCTGCGACCAGACGTAGAAGGCGCCTTCCCGGCCGTCGCTGTCGGCGTCCAGGCTGCTGTAGAAGCCGCCCTCGGGCGCGGTCATCTCGCGCAGGACCCAGTCGGCGGTGGCGTGGGCGGTAGTAGTCAGGCCCTGTTGGGCGCAGGCGGCCAGCAGCGGGCCGTTGTCGTAGAGCATCTTCTCGAAATGCGGGATTTCCCACCGGTCGTCCACGCTGTAACGGAAGAAGCCGCCCCCGAGGTGGTCGAACAGGCCACCGTCGGCCATGCGTTCCAGGCTGAAGCCGGCCATGCGTGCGGCGCGCTCGTCGCCGCGCCGGCCCAGGCGCGTGGCCAGCGCCAGGCTGCCCGGATGGGGGAACTTGGGAGCGCCGCCGAAGCCGCCGTATTGCTTGTCGAAGGCGGCGGCCAGCTCCTTGCCGGCGCGCTCGAGTATCCGCTGATCCGGCAAGTCGCCGGGGGCCGGTTCCAGCCGGGCGAAGATCTGCGCCAGTCGCTGTTTCTGATCGGTCAGCTGGTGCTGATTGCCGGCGTACCAGTCGGATACCTGGCGAAGCACGTCGGCGAACCCGGGCATGCCCAGGCTGGCGGTGGCCGGGAAATAGGTGCCGGCCATGAACGGGGTCTGGGTATGCGGGTCGATCACCACGGTCAGCGGCCAGCCGCCGGGCCGCTGGGTGAGTATCTGGTGGGCCATCTGGTAGATCTTGTCCAGATCGGGCCGTTCCTCGCGATCGACCTTGATGTTTACGAAGTGCGCGTTCATCAGCGCGGCGATGCTGTCATCCTCGAACGACTCATGAGCCATCACGTGGCACCAGTGGCAGGCGGAATAGCCCACCGACAGCAGCACCGGCTTGTCCTCGGCGCGGGCTGTTGCCAGGGCCTCGTCGCACCAGGGCCACCAGTCCACCGGGTTGTCGGCGTGCTGGCGCAGGTAGGGGCTGGTCTGGTCGGTGAGTCGATTGGTCATGGTGGCGCCCGTGAATGCCGGAACGGAAAGGACAGGGTGGCATCATCGCCGCCGGAAACCGAACCCCCGCGCCGGGCCGTGGTCCATGATGGCGACAGGATGCATTTTCATGGAGTGCGGCATGCCCGTGATTCGATTGCTGATCGCGCTGGGTCTGGTGGCCAACGCGCCGCTGGCACTGGCCGAGGCCCAGGCGAAAATCGCCGTGTCGATCAAGGAATGGACCGTGCCCTGGGAGGATACCCGGCCGCGCGACCCGACGGTGGCGACGGATGGCCGCATCTGGTTCGTCGGACAGACCGGGGATTACATCGCCCGGCTGGATCCCGAATCGGGCGAGTTCCAGCGCTTTGATCTGGCCCGTGGCACCGGGCCGCACAACGTCATTACCGGGCCCGACGGCAAGCTCTACGTGGCGGGCAACCGCAACGCCCGCATCATCCGGGTCGATCCGGCAAGCGGTGATCAGGAGACGTTCCGGCTGCCCGGCGGCAATGGGGATCCGCACACTCAACAGTTCGGGCCCGATGACGACCTGTGGTTCACCATGCAGGGCTACAACGCCATCGGGCGGCTGAATCCGGACCGCAGCGAATTCGACGTGATCAAGCTGCCCACCGAGCGGGCGCGGCCGTACGGGCTGCGCATCGCACCCAGCGGCATGCTGTGGTTCACGCAGTTCGGCACCCGCAAGCTGGCGCGGCTGGAGCCCGGCGCCCTGAAGGTGCGCGAGTACGAGATCCAGCGCGACGATGCCCGGCCGCGCCGGCTGGCGATCGCCGACGACGGCGCCATCTGGTACGTGGACTACCTGGGCGGCTATCTGGGCCGGCTCGACCCGCCCTCCGGCGAGTTTACGGAATGGGCCGCGCCCAGTGGCCGCAAGGCGCTGCCCTACGGCATGACCATGGACGGCGAGGGCCGGCTGTGGTTCGTGGAAACCGGGGTCAATCCGAATCGTCTGGTGGCGTTCGACCCGGCAGTCTCGGATTACGTGGCCAACGAGCCGATTCCGGGCGGCGGCGGAGCGGTGCGCCACATGGTGTATGACGCCGAGCGCGACGCCATCTGGTTCGGCACCGACGCCAACACCATCGGGGTGGCGCGCATCGGTGAATGAGCGAGTGACCGCGGGCAGTCGCCCGGCGGTCAAATCCGCCTGCTAAACTCCGCGGCCATGTTCGTGCACCCTCAATTCGATCCGATCGCCATCAGCCTCGGGCCGCTGGCCGTGCACTGGTACGGCCTGATGTACCTGCTGTCGTTCCTTATCGGCTGGGGTGCGGCCGTATGGCGCACCCGGTTGGCCCATGTCCACTGGGACCGCGAGGAGGTGGGCGACTTCCTCTTCTATGTGGTGCTGGGCGTGGTGATCGGCGGGCGCGTCGGCTACATGCTGTTCTACCAGCCGCAGCTACTGCTGAGTGACCCGAAGCAGATCTTTTTCATCTGGGAGGGCGGCATGTCCTTCCACGGTGGCATGCTCGGGGTGTTCGCGGCGGCTGCCTGGTTTGCCCGCAAGACCGAGCGCAAGTTCTTCGACGTGACCGACTTCGTGGCCCCGGTGATTCCGATCGGCCTGTTCTTCGGCCGTATTGCCAACTTCATCAATGCGGAGCTGGTGGGGCGGCCTACGGACGTGCCCTGGGCCATGATCTACCCGCAGGTGGACGCCCTCGCACGCCATCCTTCGCAGCTCTACCAGGCGGCGCTGGAAGGCATCGTTCTGCTGGCGCTGCTGTGGTTCGTGGCGCGCCGGCCGCGCCGCCGGATGATGGTATCCGGGTTCTTCCTCATCGGCTATGGCGCGCTGCGCTTCACCGCCGAGTTCTTCCGCCAGCCGGACGCCCATCTCGGCTTCATCGCCTTCGGCTGGATGACCATGGGCCAGCTGCTGTGCCTGCCGATGATTGCCGGCGGCCTGCTGTTGCTGGCGCTGGCGCATCGCGGGGTGAACCAGCAGGGAGTGCGTGACTGATGCGCCAGTACCTCGAGCTGATGCGCCACGTGCGCGAACACGGCGCCGTCAAGAGCGACCGCACCGGCACCGGCACCCGCTCGGTATTCGGCTGGCAGATGCGCTTTGATCTGAACGACGGCTTCCCGATGGTGACCACCAAGAAGCTGCATCTGCGCGCGATCATTCACGAGTTGCTGTGGTTCATTGCCGGCGATACCAACATCGGCTATCTCAAGGCCAATAACGTCTCGATCTGGGACGAATGGGCCGACGAGAACGGCGACCTGGGCCCGGTCTACGGCTACCAGTGGCGGTCCTGGCCGGCCCCGGACGGCGGCGCCATCGATCAGCTGGCCAACGTGCTGCGCTCCATCCGCGAGAATCCCGATTCCCGCCGCCACATCGTTTCGGCCTGGAACCCGGCCGAGGTGGACCACATGGCGCTGCCGCCCTGCCACACGCTGTTCCAGTTCTACGTGGCTGACGGCCGGTTGTCCTGTCAGCTCTATCAGCGCAGTGCGGATATCTTTCTGGGGGTGCCGTTCAATATCGCCTCGTATGCCTTGCTGACCCACATGGTGGCGCAGGTGTCCGGCCTCGCGGTGGGCGATTTCGTGCATACCCTCGGCGATGCGCATCTGTATTCGAATCATCTCGAGCAGGCGGACGAGCAGCTCAGCCGCGAGCCGTTGCCGCTGCCGCGGCTGGAGCTGAACCCGGACGTCACCGACCTGTTCGCATTCACGTTCGATGATATCCGCGTGGTTGGCTATGAAAGCCACCCGGCCATCAAGGCGCCGATTGCGGTCTGACCGGCGTTCGTCGGCGCCTAGCGCATGGCCTGCCGTTGTGCCCGGGCCTGTGGCGACAGCTCCAGGGCGAGGTCCCGTGCACCGATAGGTTCCCCGCAGTCCGGGCAGACCGGAACCGGTTCCACCTGCGCGCCGCAGCCGCGATGACGGACGGTGACCGGCGGTTCCGCCGCCTGTGCGGCCCAGCGATCACCCCAGCTGCGCAGGGCCGCGATGACCGGCCACAGATCCAGCCCCTTGTCGGTAAGCCGGTATTCATGCCGCACGGGATGCTGCTGATACGGCCGGCGTTCGACAATGCCCTCCGCGCCGAGCGCCCGCAGCCGCTTGCTGAGCAGATGCGGTGAAGCCCCGGTGAAACGCTGCAGGTCGTCGAAGCGCCGGCTGCCCAGGAACAGTTCCCGCAGCACCATGAGCGACCAGGTGTCACCGACGGCGTGGACTGCCTGCGCCACGGAGCAGTGCTGCTTGCAGATGTCGGTGATGGCCATGCTTGTGTCACTTCAATATTTGAAGTAGCTTGGCACAGATTCGAAACCGGATACAGGTCAGCCAGTCTGGCGCTGCACAACAAGAGGATCAGACCATGAACCGAATCGACCAGATGAACGGGGTGACGCCATGAGCCGGCCGGCCGCAGTGGTGGTTGGCGTGGGCGCCGAACAGGGCATCGGCGCCGCCGCGTGTCGGCGTTTCGCCGCCGAGGGCCACTACGTGTTCGTGGCCGGACGCACGCCGGCCAAGATCGAACAGGTGGTGGCGACGATCCGGGACGACGGCGGCCACGCCGAGGCGGTGACCACCGATGTCACGGTGGAGGCCGATATCATTGCCCTGTTCGATCGCGCCATGGCCGACACCGCCGACCATGCGCCGGCGGATCTGGTGGTGTCGAACACCGGCGACAACGCCATCATCGATTTCCGCGCACTCACCGCCGACCAGTTCGAACACTACTGGCGGGTTGGCTGTTTCGGTGGCTTCCTGATCGGCCGCGAAGCCGCCCGCCGGCTGGTGCCGCTGGGCCGGGGCACGATGATCTTCACCGGCGCCTCGGGCAGCCTGCGCGGCAAGCCGGGATTCGCCCACTTCGCCGCCGCCAAGGCCGGCCTGCGCATGGTCAGTCAGAGCATGGCACGCGAATACGGCCCGCAGGGCATTCATGTGGCGCATGTGCTGATTGATGGCGGCGTGGATGGCGAACGGGTGCGAAAATTCGTGCCGGGCATAGCCGAGGCCAAGGGCGATGACGGGCTGCTCAATGTCGACGCCATCGCGGACACCTACTGGCAACTGCACCGGCAGCATCCGTCGGCCTGGACCCAGGAACTGGACCTGCGGCCGTTCAAGGAAGACTACTGATGCAGGTTGAAGGCAACATCCGGTTCGATATCGTCGAACAGGACGACGAGCAGGTTCGCGGTGAAATGCCGGTGCAGCCGGGCATTCTCAATCCCTACGGCACGGTCCACGCCGGGGCGACGCTGTGGTTCGCCGATGTCTGTGCCACCGTGCTGGCCTTCGGCGGTGATCCGGCCACCTCGGGTGGCAAGGGCTTCCCGCTGGCCATCAGCCTGAATGCCAATCTGCTGGGTAATCAGAGCGAGGGCCGTTTCCGGGCGGTGTCCACCTTCGTCAAGCGGGGCCGGCAGGTGCAGGTGATCCGCACCCGCGTCACCGGCGACGGCGACCGCGTGATCGCCGAGGTCACCACCAGTCACGTCGCCGCCGGCTAGGTGACGGCGCTGTCCCGCGTCCGCAGGGCATGCGCGACCGCTTCAACGTGGGCGTCGCGATAGCCCAGTTCCGCCAGGGCATCCGCCAGGCACAACAGGTAGTCGCGGTTGGCGCCGCTCGGGCCCCGCGAGCGGGCAATGTGCGCCGCGATCTCGGTTTCCGGTGCCGGCCCCAGCCAGGCATCGTTATCCGGCCCCGCGATGTAGACCAGTCCTTCGGCAGTGCTGCCATCGGCGAAGGTCAGTGGCGTGACCAGCCTTAGATAGCCGTTCTTCTCCCGGTGATCCAGATGCTCGAACACCCCGGGCGTTACGCGATAGGCCATACCGCCACAGGTTTCGCCGGATGATTCGATCAGCGTCACCACGCGGCCGGGTGCATCCGGCGTGCCGCGGTGATCATGCGAGCCCTGCCAGAAGCGTCGCGCCCAGCCCTCGATGGTGGCCGGCCGGTGTTCCAGGAAGGCGAAATCCGCCTTGTAGATCAGCGAGCCGTAACCGAACAGCCACACTTCGTCGCGGCCCGCTAGATGATTCTGACGGCGGTTGTGTTCGATCGTGTTGACGGACATGGGGATGATGGCGACCGCCGGTCGGGCGCGGTGTCGTTAGCGGATTTCCGACCATCATTCTACGCGGCCGCCGGGCCCGCGGGCAGCCGTGCCACAATGATTCGCGGTGCTGGACGGGGAGACGCGCGTGCGCAAATGGCTGTTGGTGGCGGGAATCGGCTTGCCGGGATTGTTGTGCCTGGCCCTGGCCGGTATCTGGCTTTTCTACGATGTGGGGCAGCACCGGGCAGCGCTGGAAGCCGTGGTGTCCGACGCCACCGGGCGCGCGTTCCGTATCGAGGGCGAGTTACGCCTGAATCGCGGCTGGCCACCCGCGTTGTCCGCGACCTCGGTGTCGCTGGCCAATGCCGACTGGGCTGACGACGGCCCGCTGGTTGAAGCGGAGCGCGTCGACATCCGTATCCCGCTGCTGCCTCTGCTGAGCCGCACGATCGATATCCGCCATGTCGACGTGGCCGGGGCGGCGATTCGTCTCGCACGTCACTCCGACCATGGTGCCAACTGGCAGCTGGAGGGATCGGCCGACGAGGCGAGTGATACCGACAGCGGCGCGGGCTGGGCCCTGCGGTTTCCCCGGTCGGCGACCCTGCGGGACGCGCGTATCACCTACCAGCCGGACGAGCGCGCCGAGGCGGAGCAGGCCAGCGTTTCACGGCTGACGCTTCGGGCGCCGGGGCTGGTGCGGCCAATGACGTTGGCGCTGGAAGGCCGTTATCGCGAGCGTGATCTCCGGATGGAAGCCAGTCTCGATCCCTGGCAGCAGTTCGGGGAGGCTGACGCTGATTACCGCGTCCACGAGTTCGACTGGCAACTGGGCGACTCGAATCTGACCGGGTCGGGTCGATTGGTGCGGGATGAGGGACGGCCGCGCCTGACCGGCGAGCTGAGCTCGGACGAACTCGATCTGCGGCCGTTTCAGGGCGAGGCGGCCAAGTCCGGCGATGACCGCCTGATCCCGGATACGCCGATACCACTGGCACCGCTGCAGGCGCTGGACGCCGATATCAAGCTCACCGCCGGTCGCGTGATCAGCAACGGCCTGGTACTGGAGGAACTCGATGCCACCCTGGCACTGGAAGCCGGCCAGCTTCGCCTGGATCCGATCCGGGCCACGCTTGCGGGCGGCAAGCTGGAGGCGGGTCTGGGTCTGGATGCCGGCGCGTCGCCGCCGATGCTGGCGGTCGAGGTGCAGCTGGATGATTTTCGGCCGGGCGAACTGCCCGCGCTGCAGGACGCTGATCTGATCGAGGACGCGCCCAGCGATTTCCGTCTGCAGGGCCAGGGCGCCGGGGGCAGCCCGGCAGCGGTGGCCGGTAATTTCAACGGCGAGCTGCAGCTGTCGGTGGGACGCGGCACGCTCGGCAACAACGCCGCCAACATCATCGGCGCGGATGTGGTGTTTTCCCTGTTGCAGCAGATCAACCCGCTGGCCGACGAGGAGGCCAGGTCCGACCTTATCTGCGCCGCGCTGAAACTGCCGATCCGGGATGGTGTGGCACGCGGGGAGAAGGCCATCGCCATGCAGACCGACAAGGTCAATGTGCTGGGCAACGCAGTGATCGACCTCGCCACCGAGGCCATCGCGATACGGGTCAAGCCCACCGCGCGCAGCGGTATCGGCGTCAATCTCGGCACATTGGCGGGCGGCTTCTCCATCGGCGGCAGCCTCACAAATCCGCAGCCGACGTCCGGTGACGTTGTGGCCAAGCTCAAGGCGGCCGGCCGCGTCGGGGCGGCCATCAGCACGGCCGGGCTGTCCCTGATCGCGGAAGGGGCGTTCGACCGGACCTTCGCCACGAGCGACCCCTGCGGCGTGGTGCTCGGCGAAGCGGATACCGGCGACACTGGCGAAGGGCTGCTGGATCGGGCATCGGACAAGGCCCGGGACGTGATCGACGGGCTGTTCGGTCGGTAGCCCGGGCCCGCGCGGTGGTAGGGTCAGGGTTGATCGGGGCGTCTACAAAAACCTGAGGAGAGATGATGGACGTTTTCTTTCGCGTACAGCTCACCAAGCCGGAGTCGATGTCACTGGCCGAGTTCTTCGAAGTCTGGATTTCGGAAACCGAGGCGGTGATGGGCGCCCGCGACGCCGGCGTGATCAAGTGGGTCTACAAGGTGGCCGGTCAGTACGAGGTGCTCGGCGTGATTGCGGTCGACTCGGCCGAACATCTTGACGAACTGATCCACCAGCTTCCGGTCTGGCGTGACTCGGCCGGCCACACGGTGGTGGACATGGAGTGGCTGCCGCTCACCGACTATGCCGCCTGGTCGACGCAGATGAAGGCGCACAACGCCGGCTGACCCGCCGGGCTCAATCCGCCAGTGGGCGCTCGGGTGTCGACGTCCGCTGGCGTGTCTGCCAGGCCGGCGGTTCGTAGACCGGTACGTCCGCCGGGGGTAGCGGTGGGCGTCCCAGAATCGCGTCGGCCGCCTTCTCCGCCAGCATGATGGTGGGGGCGTTGATGTTGCCGCAGGTCAGCCGCGGCATGATCGAGGAATCCACCACCCGCAGGTTCGCGATGCCGTGCACGCGGCAGGTCGGATCGACCACGGCCTGCGGGTCGGTGCCCATGCGGCAGGTGCTGCAGGGGTGATAGGCGGTTTCCGCGTGCTCGGCCACCCAGGCGTCGATCTCGTCGTCGGTGCGCACGGCCGGCCCTGGTGACAGCTCCTCGCCCCGGTAGTCGTCGAGGGCGGGCTGGGCGAAGATTTCCCGCGTCAGGCGCAGGCCGGTGCGAAAGGCCTCGCGGTCGGCGGCTTCCTGCAGATAGTTGAAGGTCAGCACCGGGGCGGCCCGCGGGTCGGCGGACCGCAGGCGGACGTGACCGCGGCTGTCCGGCTTGTTCGGCCCCAGATGCGCCTGGAAGCCATGACCGGGGGCGGCGCTGCTGCCGTCGTAGGCGATGGCCCCGGGCAGGAAGTGGAACTGGATGTCCGGGTAGCGCAGGCCCGCCCGGCTGCGGATGTAGCCGTTGGCCTCGAACTGGTTGCTGGCGCCGAGACCGTCGCGCCTCAGGAGCCAGCGGGCCCCGATGCCCAGCTTGCTGAGGGCGCCCAGGCGGCCATTCAGGCTGATCGGCTGCCGGCAGGCGTGCTGCACCCAGATTTCCAGATGATCCTGCAGATTGGCGCCCACGCCGGGCAGGTCATGGACCACCTCGATGCCGTGCTCGCGCAGGTGGGCCGCCGGGCCGATGCCCGACAGCATCAGCAGCTTGGGCGAGTTGAACGCGCTGGCGGCGAGGATCACCTCCCGCCGGGCCCGCAGCCGATGCGTTCGGTTACCGCGCCGGTAGACCAGGCCGGCGGCGCGGCGCCCCTCCATCAGGAGTCTCTCGGCCAGCGCATGCCGGATGACCTGCAGATTGGGCCGCCGCCGGGCCGGCTCGAGATAGGCGCGGGCGGTGGAGCAGCGCTCGCCGTCGCGCACCGACATGTCCATGCGCCCGAAGCCTTCCTGACGATGGCCGTTGTAGTCGGCCGTGTGGCCATAGCCGGCCTGGGCGCCGGCCTCGATGAAGGCCCGGTAGAGCGGGTTGGCCATGTTGTTGCCGTTGCACACGCCCACCGACCCGCCGGTGGCCCGGTAGTCATCGTCGCCGTACAGGCAGTCTTCCGCCCGCCGGAAATAGGGCAGCACGTGGGCATAGTCCCAGCTGGCGGCGCCCCGCGCGGCCCAGTCGTCGAAATCCCCCGCACTGCCGCGCACCCAGGCCATGCCGTTGATCGACGACGAGCCGCCGACCACCTTGCCGCGGGCGTGGTGCAGGCGCCGGCCGTTCAGACCCGGTTCGGGCTCGCTGTGCAGCCCCCAGTCGTAGCGTTTCATGCCCATGGGAATGGACAGCGCGGCGGGCATGCGGATCAGCGGGGAGCGGTCACTGCCGCCGAACTCCAGCAGGCAGACCGAGAAGCGGCCGTCCGCGCTCAGTCGGTCGGCCAGCACGCAGCCGGCCGAGCCGGCGCCGACGATGAGGTAGTCGAAGGTCTGGGTATCGGTCATGAACGGCGGCGCTTGAGCAAACCACGACAGGTTAACAACCCGGCCATGACAGCCAGATAGTAGCGTCGTGTACACTATTCTCGTGTACACGAAAACAGTGTGAAGTGATGAAGAACATTACGCTGAGTGCGGATGATGCGCTGATCGAAGCCGCCCGCGCCCGTGCCCGGGCCGAGCGAACCACGCTCAACGCCGAATTTCGCCGCTGGCTGGCGGACTACGCCCGGCGTGACCAGCAGTTGCAGGAAGCCCGGGCGGTGCTGGATGAGTTGCGGGGGAAGCTGCGTACCGGCGGGCGCAAGTTCACCCGCGAGGAAATGAATGAGCGCTGATTTTCTGGATTCGAACGTACTGGTCTATCTTTTCGATGACAAGAACCAGCGCAAGCGGGATCGCGCGTCGGTGGTGGTCGAAAAAGCGCTGGCCGACGGGTCCGGCGTGATCAGTTTTCAGGTGGTTCAGGAAACGCTGAATATCATCCTGACCAAGCTTGCCACGCAGGCAGCACCGACCGATGCAAGCCGGTTTCTCGACACTGTGCTGGCGCTGCTGTGGCAGGTCATGCCGTCGCCCGGTCTTTATCGCGACGCGGTCGAACTGCAATCGCGTTACGGCTACAGTTTCTATGACAGCCTGATCATTGCGGCGGCCCGCGAGGCCGGTTGCCGGCGCCTGCTCACCGAGGATATGCAGCACGGCCAGCGGATTGGTGATCTGGTGATCGAAAATCCCTTTTCCGGCACTTGAGTGAATCGCAACACGACCAGCACAGCGGTTCACGCGGCTCCATGAGCGCACATGACGACGGGGGGCTCCCGTTCGACGAGTTACAGACCCGCGACCGCCATCGCCTGATCAGTCAGCGACAGCGGGCGCGATCGCCGGATAAGCGCCGGGCGCTGGAAGCCGAGGCGGCTGCCAGCGCGGCGAAAACCCGCGACCGACTGGCGGCCCGGCCGGCCATCAACCTGGTTGCGGAACTCCCGGTGTCGACCCGCGCCGGGGAGATTGCGTCGGCGGTGCGTGACAATCAGGTGGTGGTAGTCTGCGGCGCCACGGGTTCCGGCAAGACCACCCAGCTGCCCAAGATCCTGATGCAGGCCGGGCTGGGTGCGCGCGGGCTGATCGGCCACACCCAGCCGCGGCGGCTGGCGGCCCGCAGCGTGGCCCAGCGCATTGCCGACGAGGTGGCGGTGCCGCTGGGCGGGCTGGTGGGTTTTCAGACCCGGTTCGAGCAGAGCGTTGGCGAGGCTACCCAGGTCAAGCTGATGACCGACGGTATCCTGCTGGCCGAGACCGCGCGGGACCGGTTCCTCAATCGCTACGAGGCCATCGTCATCGACGAGGCCCACGAGCGCACGCTCAACGTCGATTTCCTGCTGGGCTACCTCAGGCGGCTGCTGCCGAAACGGCCCGATCTGAAGCTGATCGTTACCTCGGCGACCATCGATCCCGGCCGCTTCTCGGCGTTTTTCGACGACGCGCCGGTAATCGACGTGGAAGGCCGCAGTTATCCGGTGACGGTGCGCTACCGTCCGCCGGACGAGGGCACCGACCAGCCGGAGGCAGTGGAGGCCGCGGTGCGCGAACTTTGGCGGGAAGGCCCCGGCGACATCCTGGTGTTCCTGCCCGGCGAGCGCGATATCCGGGACACGGAACGACATCTGGCGAAAGCGCTGACGGGCTCGAAATTTGCCGGCGCCGAAATCGTGCCGCTTTACGCCCGCCTGACCCGCTCGGCCCAGAACCGCATCTTCGCGCCTAGCAACGGTTTCCGCGTGGTGCTGGCCACCAATGTGGCCGAAACCTCGTTGACCGTGCCGGGCATCCGCTACGTGATCGACACCGGGCTGGCCCGCATCAGCCGCTATTCCACCGCCGCCAAGGTGCAGCGGCTGCCGATCGAGCCGGTCGCCCGGGCCAGTTGCGACCAGCGGGCCGGCCGCTGCGGGCGGGTGGCGCCGGGCATCTGCATTCGGTTGTTCGCCGAGGACGACTACGACAACCGCCCGGCCTTCACCGACCCGGAAATCCGCCGCACCAATCTGGCCAGCGTGCTGCTAACCATGGCCGATCTGCGGCTGGGGGATATCGAGGACTTTCCTTTCGTCGACCCGCCCGAACGCCGTCATATCCAGGACGGCCGCAACCTGTTGCAGCAACTGGAGGCGCTCACGCGCGGCAAGGATGGGCATCGCATCACGAAGCTGGGCCGGCGGCTGGCCCGGCTGCCGCTGGATCCCCGCATCGGCCGCATGCTGCTGGCCGGCCACGATCACGGGGTGTTGCCGGCCCTGCGGGTGCTGGCCGCGGGGCTGACCATCCAGGACCCACGCGAGCGCCCGACCGAGGCCCGGCAGGCGGCGGACGAGGCGCACAAGCCGTTCAGCGACAACCGGTCGGATTTCATCGGCCTGCTCCGGGTCTGGGACGCCTTCGCTGCAATCAAGCGCGAGCGCTCCGGCAACCAGTTGCGCAAGTGGTGCCGCGAGCATTTCCTCAACTTCATGCGGCTGCGCGAGTGGGAGGATCTGGTCCGCCAGCTGCGCCGCATCGGAAGCGACATCGGCCTGCCCAATCAGCGGCTGGCCACCAAGCTGGCCGACAGCGACTACAACGCGCTGCATGCGGCGCTGCTGGCCGGCCTGCTGGATCATGTCGGACAGCTCGACGAGCGGGGCGAGTATCTGGGCGCCCGCGGACGGCGCTTCCGCATCTTCCCCGGGTCCGCACTGGCGGGCCGCAACCCCAAGTGGCTGGTGGCCGGGGAGCTGATCGAGACCAGCCGGCTGTACGCCCACCACGTGGCGATGGTGGAACCGGCCTGGATCGAGCAGGCCGCCGCCCATCTCGTCCAGCGCGAGCACTACGAGCCGCACTGGGCCAAGCGGCGCGGGCATGTGGCCGGGCGCGAGCGGGTGAAACTGTTCGGCCTGACCCTGGCCGACGGCCGCAAGGTGGACTACGGCCGCATCGACCGGGTCGCGGCTCGCGAGATATTCATCCGCGATGGGCTGGTCGCCTTTGCCGTGACCGACAATCGCAACCGGTTGCCCGAGTTCCTGGCCCACAACCAGACCCTGGTGACCGATATCGCCGATCGCGAGGCCCGCTTTCGCCGCCGCGATCTGCTGGTGGACGAGACCACCCAGGCCGCGTTCTATGACGAAGTGCTGCCGGGCGCGGTCTGCGACCGCAAGTCGCTGATGGCCTGGATCAACGACCACGGCGATGCCGCGCTGCGCTTCGACGAGGACAGTCTGCTGCGCCACGCGGGGCTGGATCTGCCGGCCGACGCTTTTCCCGAGGCGGTGCGCCTGGGCGACCTGCCCATCGGCCTGATCTACCGCTTCGAACCGGGCGATCCGGACGATGGCGTCACCGCGCGGCTGCCGCTGCCGATGATCAACCAGTTTCCCGATGAGCGGGCGGACTGGCTGGTGCCGGGTCTGCTGGAGGAGAAGATCCGCGAGTATTTCAAGGCCCTGCCCAAGGCCCAGCGCCGCCAGGTGGTGCCGGTGCCGGAATTCGCCCGGGCCGCCGCCGAGCGGCTGGATTTTGCCTCGGGCAGGCTGCCGGACCAGCTGCGCGAGGCGGTCCGGGCGATGACCGGCAGCGCCATTCCCGCGGATGCCTGGCAGGGCTTTTCACCGAGCCGGCATCTACAGATGCGTTTCGAGGTGATCGACGACCAGGGTCGGGTGCTGGACAGCGGGCGCGACCTGAACGCGCTGCGCCAGCGGCTGGGCGAGCGGGCTCGAGAGGCGGTCCAGTCCCGCCCGGATCACGGTATCGAACGGCGGGAACTCACCGAGTGGCCGGATACCGATCTGCCCGGGTTCGTGGAACTGGATCATGGCGGCGTCAGCCTGCGCGCGGTGCCGGCGCTGATCGACCGGGGCGAGCATGTGGACCTGGTGCTGCTGGACGATCCGGCAGCGGCCGAACGCGAGCACCGCCGCGGCGTGATCCGGCTGCTGCGACTGGCCGCGCGCAAGCCGGCCAGATTCCTCAAGCGCGAGCTCACCGGTTTCAAGCAGCAGGCGACCCAGCCGCTGCCGGCGCCGCCCGACACCGCGCTGGTGGATGCCGGCATCCTCGCGTCGCTCGAGGCCGATCCGGAAGGGCCGGTGCTGGCCGATCTGCTGCAGGCGGTGATCGGGGCGCGGGTGGAGGAGGCCCCGCGCGATGTGGCCGGGTTCGAAGTCCTGTCGGAGACGGTGCGCGGCGCGATCGTGAGCGATGCGGTCGCGCTCTGGGACCGCCTGTCGCCGGCACTGACGCGTTACGCGCAGTTGCGTCGGCGCCTGTCACGGGGTTTGAGCCTCGATGCCATGCCCTGCGTCGAGGACATGCAGGATCAGCTGGCGCATCTGATCCACCTGGGCTTCATCAGCCACATGCCCGACCCGCGCCATCTGGACCGCTATATGGCCGCCCTGGAACAGCGCCTGGACAAGCTGCGGGAGGCCGGCAGCGAAGCCGATCGCGAGCGCCTGCGCCAGATCAGTCCCTACTGGATTGCTTACAAGCAGCGGGCGGCGCGCGCGGCCCGGCGCGGCGAGCGTCCCGACAACCTGATCGACCTGCGCTGGATGATCGAGGAATACCGGGTGCAGGTATTCGCCCAGCCGCTGGGTACGGCGGTCAAGGTATCGCCGAAACGGCTCGACGCGGTTTTGGAAAACTGCTGATCGGCGGTCAGAATGACGGCTGATGCATCCCACGGAGAAAACCTTGTTCATCGCCATGAACCGATTCCGCGTCGCCCCGGGCCGCGAGGCCGATTTCGAGGAAGTCTGGCGCGCCCGCGACAGCCATCTGGAAGGCGTACCGGGTTTCCGCGAGTTCCAGTTGCTGCGCGGCCCGTCCCACGAGGATCACACTCTGTTCGCCTCGCACTCGATCTGGGAGTCTCGCGAGGCGTTCGAGGCCTGGACGAAATCGGAAGCCTTTCGCAAGGCCCACGCCGGGGCGGGTGACACCAAGGGCATGTACCTCGGCCCGCCCCAGTTCGAGGGCTTCGACGTCGTTCTCTAAAGCGATGACCGACGCCGAACCGGTCG
The DNA here is from genome assembly GCF_031846305.1 of Spectribacter acetivorans. Classification (NCBI taxonomy): domain Bacteria; kingdom Pseudomonadati; phylum Pseudomonadota; class Gammaproteobacteria; order Salinisphaerales; family Salinisphaeraceae; genus Spectribacter; species Spectribacter acetivorans. The sequence goes on along the minus strand of NZ_JAVRHY010000011.1, from coordinate 82,565 downwards.
GGCGTTACGCCCCGTCGCCCAGTGGCCCGCTGCATGCCGGCTCGTTGCTGGCCGCGGTGGCCAGCTTCGTGCACGCCCGCAGCCGCGGCACCCGCTGGGTGCTGCGCATGGACGACATCGACCGCGGCCGGGAAGTGCCGGGGGCGGCCGACGACATCCTGCACACCCTGGAGGCCTTCGGCATGACCTGGGACGGCCCGGTGCTCTACCAGAGCCGCCGCCTCGACGCCTATCAGGCGGCCCTCGAGCAGCTGCGCGAATCGGGCCGGGTGTTCGATTGCGGCTGCACCCGCCGGGAGGCGCAGACCGGTCCGACCGGCATTGAAGGGCCGGTGTATCCGGGCACCTGTCGCGATGGGTTGCCACCCGGTCGGGCGCCGCGTTCGGTTAGGTTTCGCACCACCGAAGGCGATCTGGCATTCAAGGACGGCATTCAGGGTGAAGTGGTCCAGAATCCGGCTGCCGACGTCGGCGATTTCGTGGTGCGCCGGGCCGACTACCAGTTCGCCTACCAGCTGGCGGTCGTGGTGGACGATGCCGCCCAGGGCGTGACGGAGGTTGTCCGGGGTGCGGACCTGCTGACTTCGACCCCGCGCCAGATCCTGCTGCAACAGGCGCTGAGCCTGCCGGTACCCGCCTACTGGCACGTGCCGCTGATCACCCATGCCGACGGTCGTAAGTTCAGCAAGAGCGAGGGCGCCGCGGCGCTCGATCCGTTGCGGCCGGTCCCTGGCCTGCTGGCCGCGCTGGACCGACTGGGCCAGTCGCCGCCCGCGGATCTCGCCGCGGAGAACGTCGACACGGTACTGGCCTGGGCCATAGCCAACTGGCGGGTGGACAGCGTGCCGCGCCGATTGCCGCCAACCGCCGAAACCGCCTACGCCTCATGAGTATCCGGATCAAACGCGTGTATGCGTCACCGGCCGCTGATGACGGCCGCCGGGTTCTGGTCGATCGGCTGTGGCCCAGGGGGCTGTCCAAACAGCGTGCCGAGCTGGATGAGTGGTGTCGCGATGTCGCCCCTTCGCCCGATCTGCGAAAGTGGTTCGGGCATGATCCCGAACGCTGGGCGGCCTTTCGCGCCGCTTATCGTGACGAGCTGGCGGCGATGGATCCGGCGACGCTGGCGCCGCTGGTCGAGGCGGCCCGCGACGACCGGCTGACCCTGCTCTACGCCGCCCGCGACGAGCAGCACAACCACGCGCGGGTGCTCGCGGAATTCCTGGAGGCACAGCAATGAGCGAATCCGATGACACTGCCGTCCTGGCCGAACGCGTGCGCGAGGCCTGCATCGACGCCGCGCTGGCCGGCTACGAGGATGCCGCCATCGCCGGTTTATGCCATGAGGGTTGCTGGGAGGCGGCGATAAGTGCCATTCGGCGGTTGCCGGTGGCGGCCCTGACGGCGGAACCCGACGACGGTTGAGCCGACAACCATTGACGACTGGCCGCTTGAAAGCGGCCCTACCAGGTAATCCGCCGTGGGGCGCCATTCATGGCGCCTGCTCGAATCAACCTGCCACCCAACCCCGCAAGAATGTCATTGCGAGGCCCCGGCAGGGGCCGCGGCAATCTGGAAACTTCGCGGCTGATCGCCGCCCAATCGAGTAGGCCGGCATAAGCGAAGCGTTGCCGGCAATTCAGGAATCTCGAGGCTCGAAGAAAGAAAAAGATTCCGCCCCGCTGACGCGGGCCGGGTAACTTTCTTGTGCGACAAGAAAGTTACCAAAGAAACGCTTCCGGCGGGCGAGTCCTGCCTCGAACGTCGTTCGAGGCAGGATGCCCTGTGCGCTTCGGTCGGCGAGGGGGTGTTTCGACGGCACCTCCGTGTGCCGGCGAAAACCGCGCGCACCTCCTGTGCGCGCCCCTTCGGGCCGGGGACCTCGCCGCCCTGCAGTGCTCGGCTCGTCCCGACGGGAAAGAAGAGCAGCCCAATCCGGAAATGGCTGCTTCTTCCCTCCCGTTAGCGCGTGCCGGCGGTCGGACAGGAATCCCCCGGCTGCACGTACCCTGGCCCGGCCGCCCCCTACCAGCGCTCCTGCCCCCACCGCTCCGGATTCGCCCAGTAGCGGCTGTTCAGCCAGTCCGGTACGTCCTTGTAGTCGTGGATGTTGAAGCGATACAGCCGCCAGTCCGCGAAGTGGCCGGCCCGCTTGAGGCCGTAGCCGATCAGATCGGCATTGGTCCAGTCGGCTGCGGGACTCACGATCAGCCAGAACCGGTGGCTGTAGATGTCGCGCAGTCGGCCGAGGCCCTGGGCCGCGGCGCGGGTAGGGCGGCTTTCCAGCAGGTCGGTCACGATGGCCAGGTCAAAGGCCTGCTCGCCGACCCGGGCATCGTCCATCTCGGCCGGTGTCAGCGTCAGGCAGTCCGCGTCGGGGGCGCGCTCGCGAATGCGCGCGGCCAGCGGCGTCTCGTCCTCGGCCACCAGCAGAATTCGCGCCGGCGGTGGGTCGCCCAGGTTGTCGGCGAGATAATCGAGCAGGTCGGGTGGCGGGGCGGCGTCAGCCATCCAGCAATTCGATCCAGTGGCGCACGGGCACGCCTGCGGCGGTGCCCAGATGCAGCTGGCAGCCGATGTTGGCGGTGACGATGGTGTCCGGGTCACCGGCCTGCAGATTGGTCAGCTTGTCGTCGCGCAAGCGGTTGGCCATGGCCGGCTGCAGGATCGAGTAGGTGCCGGCGGAGCCACAGCAGAGGTGCTTGTCCCGGATGGGCGTGAGCCTGAAACCGGCGGTCTGCAGCACGCCGGCCACCCGGTCCTGTAATCCGGGCGCGTTCTGCAGGGTGCAGGGCGGATGGTAGGCCACCGGCCGGCCGGCGCCGAGGTTGTGGAATGCCGTGAGGTCCTCGTCGGCCAGGATATCGCCCAGATCCCGCACCAGTTCGGTGACCCGCCTGGCCTTATCCGCGTAGTCGGGGTCGTCGCGCAGCAGGTGGCCGTACTCCGCCAGCTGGGCGCCGCAGCCGCTGGCAGTGACCACGACGGCCTCGGCACCGGCCTGGATATGCGGCCACCAGGCATCGATGTTGCGGCGGGCGAAATCCAGCGCCTCGTCCCGGGCGCTCAGATGCTGGGGCAGGGCGCCGCAGCAGCCGGCTTCGCGAACGCGCACCAGCCGGATGCCCAGCCGATCCAGCACCCGTGCGGCGGCGGCATTGGTGCGCGGTGCCGCGGCCGGCTGCACGCAGCCGTCGAGCACCAGCATGGTCCGCGTCGCAGCGGTCGAGTCCGGCCAGCTGCCGGCGGTCTGGCGCGGGGGAATCTTGGCTTTCAGCGGCGCCGGCATCAGGGGCCGGAACAACTGCCCCAGCCGGAGCAGCGGCGTGAACCGCTCCCGGTAGGCCATGAACCGCCGCAGGCCCCAGCGCATGAATCGCTCGACCGGGCCGCGTCGCACCTGCCGGTCGACCAGATCACGGCCGATGTCGGCCAGTCGGCCGTATTCCACGCCGGACGGGCAGGTGGTCTCGCAGGCCCGGCAGGTCAGGCAGCGGTCGAGATGGGTCTGGGTGGCGCGCGTGGGCTCGGCGCCTTCCAGAACCTGCTTGATCAGGTAGATGCGTCCCCGCGGGCTGTCGCGTTCGTCCCCCAGCAGTTGATAGGTGGGGCAGGTCGCGGTGCAGAAGCCACAGTGGGTGCAGGCGCGCAGTATGCGGTCGGCCTCTTGGCCGTCCGGGGTGTTGCGCAAGGTGTCGGTGATGGCGGTTTGCATGGATGTCTATTCTCGGAGGCGTTGACGCCAGCGCTTCGGATCCAGCTGGGGATGAAAGATACCGAGCACGATAATCTCCTGCTCATTTTCGCGGTACAAAATGCCGTGCGGGAATCCCGTAACCGGCCAGCGACGGACATTCAAGTCAATGATTGCCATCGCCTGCGGGTTTTCCGGGATGGCGGCCAGGCTGCGGTCGACCGCCAGCAGAAAGCGTCGTCCGAGAGTGGAGTCGAGGCCGCGATAGTAGGCGTTCTGCGCCCGCAGATCAGCCCGGGCTGAGCGGAGTAGTCGTACCGGCTTCAATCGTTTTCGCGCAGGAGGTCCCGAATCACCTCGTCGGCAGCATAGGCCGGCTCCTTGCCGTCTAGGTAGGCGCGATAGCGGCGATCCGCCTCCTCGATCCAGGCTGCCTGAACCGCCGCGGTATCCGTCTCCGCCGCGTCGTCCAGACTGGCGATCAGTCGCGAGGCCATGCGTGCGCGTTCGTTTCGGGGCAGCGCGAGCAGTGTTTGTTCCAGGCTTGCAGGGGAGTCGTTCATCCGCAGCATCCGTTGGACGGTTCCACTCCCGAGTCTATCGGGGTCAGCGGGCCGAATCGAGCCAGGGGTAAAGCCGACCCGGATTGAGAATACCGGCCGGGTCCAGCGATTGCTTCACCCGCTGGTGCAGCTTGCGCATGGCGTCGGGCAGCGGATGGAAGCGGGCATCGTGGTCGCCGCGGAACAGGGTGGCATGGCCCCCGGCCTTCTCGGCCGTGTCGCGTACCGTCGCCGGATCGGCGTCGCTGACCAGCCAGCGCTGGGCGCCGCCCCAGTCCAGGGCCTGGTCGCCCGGCAGGTCGGCCAGCGGGGCGGCCGGCGGCACGGAAAGTCGCCATAGCGGTTCGGCGCCGGCGGTCAACGGCGTCTGCAGTTCGCGGATACGGGTCCAGCGATCGGGATCATCATCCACATCGCCCCCGATGGCGTCGCGGGCCGCATCCACGGCGCGTTCGGCGCCGGACAACCGCAGATATAGCTCGCCAGTCTCCCAGTAGGCGCCCGAGAGCGGCCAGGGCTTGCCGGCCAGTTCGTTCATGCGGGTGATGGCTGTCGTGGCGTCGAGTTGCTGGACCAGCGTGGCTTCCGCCGCCGGGCGGGGCAGCACCTTGAGGCTGATGCTGACCAGCACACCCAGCGTGCCGTATGCCCCGGCCATCAGCCGCGACACATCGTAGCCGGCCACGTTCTTCATCACGTCGCCCCCGAAATGCAGCAGTTCGCCCCGGCCGTTGATCACGCGGGTGCCGAGCACCAGGTCACGCGCCGCGCCACCCCAGGGGCGGCGGGGCCCGGACAATCCCGTGGCAATGGTGCCGCCGAGGGTGGCATCGGCGCCGAAATGCGGGGGCTCGAATGACAGCATCTGCCCCTGTTCGGCGAGCACGGTTTCCAGCTCGGCCAGACGGGTGCCGGCGCGGGCGGTAACCACCAGTTCGCCGGGCTGATAGTCCACGATCCCGGTCAGGGCGCTGACGTCCAGAAACGCCCCGTCCACCGGGTGTCCGAGAAAGGCCTTGGTGCCGCCGCCGCGAATGGCCAGCGGGGTACTGCGCTCGTGGGCAGCGGCAACGCGCTCGCGCAGGGCGGAGATCAGATCTTCGGTGCCGGTCACAGGCGCTCCAGTTCCGGGTGCGGCAGTTCACCGTTGTGCACGTGCATGGCCCCGAATTCGGCACAGCGGTTGAGCGTGGGCACGGCCTTGCCGGGGTTGAGCAGGCCGTGCGGGTCGAAGGCCGCCTTGATGGCGTGAAACTGATCCCGCTCGGCGTCGTTGAACTGCAGGCACATGTGACCGATCTTCTCCACGCCGACGCCGTGTTCGCCGGTGATGGTGCCGCCCACTTCCAGGCACAACTCGAGGATCTTCCCGCCATAGGCCTCGGTGCGTTCCAGCTCGCCGGGGTTGTTGGCGTCGTAGAGAATCAGCGGATGCAGGTTGCCGTCGCCGGCGTGGAACACGTTGGCCACGCCCTGACCGTATTCCTCGGACAGCGCGTAAATGCCCTTGAGCACCCGGGCCAGATGCCGGCGCGGAATGGTGCCGTCCATGCAGTAGTAATCTGGGGCGATGCGGCCCATCGCCGGGAAGGCGGCCTTGCGCCCGGACCAGAATAGCGCCCGCTCGGCATCGTCACGCGAGACGCGCACGTCGGTGGCACCCTCTCGTTCGACCACCGCGGTGACCGCGTCGATGTGTTCCGCCACCTCGGCCTCGGTGCCGTCGACCTCGCACAGCAGGATCGCCGCGGCATCGGTGGGATAGCCGGCGTGGACAAAGTCCTCCACCGCGCGGATCGCCGGGCCGTCCATCATCTCCAGCCCGGCCGGGATGATGCCGGCGCCGATGATCGCCGCGACCGCCTCGCCGGCCCGCTCGACATCATCAAACGCAGCCAGGATCACCCGGGCGGATTCGGGGCTCGGCAGCAACTTGACGGTGACTTCCACGATCACCCCCAGCATGCCCTCGGAACCGGTCATCAGCGCCAGCAAATCGTAGCCCGGCGCATCCAGCGCCCGGTTGCCGATGGTCAGCAGGTTGCCATCCACCGTCACCACCTTGAGTTCCAGCAGGTTGTGCACGGTCAGCCCGTATTTCAGGCAGTGCACGCCGCCGGAGTTCTCTGCGACGTTACCGCCGATGGAACAGGCGATCTGGGACGAGGGATCGGGGGCGTAGTACAGGCCGTATGCCGCCGCCGCTTCGGAGATGGCCAGGTTGCGCACCCCCGGCTGCAGGCGGGCACAGCGGTTGTCGGCGTCGATGTCCAGAATCCGGTTGAAGCGGGCCAGCGACAGCAGCACGCCGTTGTCCAGCGGCAGCGCGCCGCCCGAGAGTCCGGTGCCGGCGCCGCGGGCCACCACCGGCACGCCCGCGGTGCTGCACAGCCGCATGATCGCCTGTACCTGGTCGATGGTATCCGGCAGCACCACGATCATCGGCAACTGGCGGTAGGCGGACAGCCCGTCGCACTCGAACGGGGCCAGGTCCTCGGTGCGATGCAGGACCGACTCGGCAGGCAGGATGGACTGCAGGTCGCGTACCAGTTGCGACTTGTGATCGGCGATGTCCGATTGAGCAACGGCCATGGCGTTATCCGGTTCCGGCCGGCCGCGGTATTCGCGGCCCGCTTGCGACATTGGCGCTCAGTCTAGCCGTCTACGGCCCGGCCCCGCATCCATGCCGCCTCGGTTAGACTGCGCGCGTTACCGGCGATGGAGTACCCGTGCGGATTTCCCTGATCGTGGCCATGGACAACAACGGCGTGATCGGCCACGAAGGCGGCATGCCCTGGCACCTGCCGGCCGATCTGCGGCACTTCCGGCAGCACACCACCGGCAAGCCCATCCTGATGGGGCGGCGCACTTTCGAGTCCATCGGCCGCCCGCTTCCGAACCGCGACAATCTGGTGCTCACGCGGCAGCCGGATTTCCATGCCGAGGGCGTGCACCGCGTGGCCGATCTGCAGGCCGGTATCGATCTGGCGGACGCCGATGGTGCGACCGAGATGATGGTAATCGGCGGGGCTCAGATCTATGACCTGGCACTGCCGCGGGCCGATCGCCTTCTGATCACCCGCATCGACGGAACGTTCCCCGGGGACACCTGGTTCCCCGCCATCGACGAAACCGAATGGGATACCGTCGCCGACGAGTACCGGGCCGCGGATGAACGTAACCCCGTGGCCTGCCGGTTTCTGGATCTGCGGCGCCGGCATCGGCCGGGGCCCGTCAACCACGAGGAGTGATGAACCATGGCGGATGTGACAGCCGAGTTCGAACAGGCGCAGAAGGATGTCGAAACGCTCACCAAACGGCCCAGCAATGAAGATCTGCTGGCGCTGTACGCCCACTACAAGCAGGCCACTGCCGGCGATGTCGCGGGCAAGCGTCCCGGCATGACCGACTTCAAGGGCCGCGCCAAGTACGACGCCTGGGCAAAGTTGAAAGGCACCGATGCCGAGGCCGCGATGCGGGCCTACATCGCCAAGGTCGGCCAGTTGCTGGATGCCGAGCGCGGCTGAGCCGTGTGGCTGATCTTCGACCTGGGCGGCGTGCTGATCGACGTTGAGCCGCTTGAGGCCACGCTGGCGCGACTGGCCGCCGAATCCGATACCCCGGTGGCCGAACTGCGCGAGCCGCTGCGCGAGGCCTTCGCCAGCGAGCAGCGGTCATTGTCGGAACAGTTCCAGTGGGGGGATCTCGACGAGGCCGGGTTTCTGGCGGCGCTGGATGCGCGGCTGACGCGGCCGCTGGGTCCGGCAGTGCTGGCCCGCCACATGGCCGGCATGCTGCGCGGCGCGATTGCCGAGACCCCGGCCCTGCTGGCGGCTCTGGCGGCGCGTCACCCGGTGGCCTGTTACTCCAACACCAATCCGGTGCACTGGCGTGCCGCACTCGCCCGATTCGACTTCATGGGCCTGTTCCGCCATGCCATGGCCTCGCACGAGGAGCGCCTGGCCAAGCCGGACCCGCGGGTGTTCGAGCGGGTTCAGGCGCGCCTGGGTGCCGGGCCGGGGGAGTGCCTGCTGATCGACGACCGCGAGATCAACGTCACTGCCGCCCGCCGCGCCGGCTGGGCGGCCCTGCCGTTCACCGATGCCGACACGCTGCGACGCGATCTGGCGGCCCGGGGCATCACGCCGTGACCGGACCGGTGATTACCGATGCGCCGGCGCCGTTGATCGATCTGATGCGGACCGTGCCGCGCTGGCTGGTACTCACCGGGGCCGGCATGAGCACCGCCTCGGGCATTCCCGACTATCGCGATGCGGATGGGGCCTGGAAACGTCAGCAGCCCATGACCGGCCAAGCCTTCCGCGCCAGCCCGGCACGCCGTCAGCGTTACTGGGCCGGCAGCTTCAGCGGCTGGCCCCGGGTGGCGGCGGCCGCGCCCAATGCCGCCCACCGGGCGCTGGCCGCGCTGGAAGCGGCCGGCTGCGTCGCCGGGGTGGTCACCCAGAACGTGGACCGGCTGCATCAGCGGGCCGGCAGCCGCCGGGTGGTGGATCTGCACGGCCGCCTGGATCGGCTGATCTGTCTCGACTGCGGCGGCCGCTATGCCCGCACTGCATTTCAGCAACGGCTGGCGGCGGCCAATCCGGATCTGTCGGCCGCCGATGCGCAGGCCGCGCCGGATGGCGACAGTCCGGTGGCCGCGGCACGCAGCCAGCGATTCAACGTCCCCGATTGCCGCCGTTGCGGGGGCGTGCTGAAACCGGACGTGGTGTTCTTCGGCGAGAACGTACCGCGGCGCCGGGTGGCGCGGGTGAGGCGGTGGCTCGCCGACGCGGACGGCCTGCTGGTGGTGGGGTCGTCGCTGATGATCTGGTCGGGCCTGCGTTTCGTGCGCGCTGCCCATGCCGCCGGTCAGCCGCTGGCCGCGGTCAATCTTGGCCGCACCCGGGCCGACGACCTGTTCGACCTGCGTCTGACCGCCGACTGCACCGCCGCGCTGCCGGCGGTGGCCGCCGCTCTCTAGGTCGGGTCGTGACCCGCGTCCCGGCCGTGATCGACCAGCCCGAAGGGCACGCCGCCCGGCACCAGCGCGCCGGCCAGGCCGAACAGGACGGCCCGCAGCCGGGCCTGCATTCGATGAACTCGCCGCATGTCGTGTCTCCCGCGTCAACTCGCCCGGGCAGACTGCCATGAGCCGGTTGCCGTTTCGTGACGCGGCCGGGTGCGCCCGCATCGGCATCGATCTGGGTGGTACCAAGATCGCGGGCGTGGTGCTCGATGCCGAGGGCAGAATTGCCGTCGAGCGGCGGGTGGCCACGCCGATCGGCGATTACCGCGGTACCGTGGCGGCGGTTCGCGATCTGGTAGCGGCGCTGGAATCCGAGGCCGGTGCCGATGGGCTGAGTGTCGGCGTGGGTACGCCGGGTTCGGTGTCGCCCTCGACCGGCCTGATCCGCAACGCCAACTCCGTGTGTCTCAACGGTCAGCCGCTGGGTCGGGATCTGGAGGCCGCGCTGCAGCGACCGGTGCGGCTGGCCAACGACGCCGATTGTCTGGCGGTGTCCGAGGCCGCCGACGGTGCCGGCGCGGACGCTGACAGCGTGTTCGCGGTGATTCTGGGCACCGGCGTGGGCGGGGGGTTTGTCCATCGCGGGCAGTTGCTGACCGGCGCCAACGGCATCGCCGGCGAGTGGGGACACAATCCGCTGCCCTGGGCGCGGGATCAATCGGAGTGGCCGGGACCGGTCTGCTGGTGCGGCCGGACCGGCTGCCTGGAAACCTGGTTGTCCGGACCGGCACTGGCTGCCGATTATCGTCAGCGCGGCGGAACCGAATGCGACGCCCGCGTGATCGTGGAGCGGGCCGGGCAGGGCGAGGCGCTGGCGCAAGCCGTGCTGGCCGACTACGAGCATCGGCTGGCGCGGGCGCTTGCCGGCATCATCAACGTGCTGGACCCGGCGATGATCGTGCTGGGCGGCGGGCTGTCGCAGGTATCGCGTTTCTACGAGCATCTGCCGGCGCTATGGACGCCGTTCGTTTTCGCCGATCGCGTCGTGACCGGGATCCGCCCGGCTGTGCACGGCGACGCCAGCGGCGTCCGGGGCGCGGCCTGGCTGTGGTAGCGCGTATACTGCCGACTCCTACGATTGCCGCAGTAACCCGGTCATGCTTCAGCTATACACCCACTACCGCAGTGTGTCGGCGCACCGCGTGCGCATCGCGCTCAACATCAAGGGCGTCAGCTACAAGTCCATCTTTCTCGACGTGGGCAACGCGCCGGCCGAGCGGCTGACTTACCTGAACCTGAATCCGCAGGGCCTGATCCCGGCGCTGGTGGTGGATGAGAATCTGCTGATTACGCAGTCCTCGGCGATCCTGGAATACCTGGAGGAGCGTTATCCCGAGCGGGCGCTGCTGCCCGAGGATATTGCCCTGCGGGCCCAGATCCGGTCGTTTGCCCAGATTGCCGTGGCCGACACCCATCCGCTGAACAATCTGCGCACGCTGCGCTATCTGCGCGACGAGATGAAGCTAGACTTCGAGCAGCGCAGCCAGTGGTTCGTGCACTGGCTGCACAAGGCGTTCGCGCCGATGGAATCGATTCTCGCCGGCACCGATCACGACGGCGCCTACTGCTTCGGCGATCGCGCCAGCCTGGCCGATGTATGCCTGGTACCTCAGGTAAGCCTGGCCGAGCGCTACGGCGTCGATCTCAGCGATTATCCGCGCCTGCGACAGGTCTACCGAAGCTGCCTCACCATGGCCGCCTTCCAGGCGGCCGCGCCGGAGACCCAGGCCGACCACGCCGCCTCCGGGCGCTGACGCGTCCGGTGCCAGCGTCGCCCGCGGCGCCGCCGGATTCAACGTGGCGGGTTGGCCCCGCGTCCGGGCGGCGCTAGGCTGGCGGGCAAGTTATCCCGACCTGGCTCGCCGTGGATCTGTCCCAGCCCGCTGATATCGAAAACCTGGTCCGGGCTGCCGAGGCGGCGCCGGCACCGGATGACCCGCCCGATTTCGCCACTTTCCTGCGCGCCTACCTCAGTGACGCCCACCCTGGCCATCTGCAGAACCGGTCTGCGGAAACCCTGCTGGCCATCGCGCGCCGCCACCGCCGGCTGGCCGATGCACGCCCCCCGCGGCAGGCCTGCATCGAGGTCTACCGGCCCGACTATCCTGCCGATGATCGCACCCGCGTAGTGGCTACCGTGGCCACGGACATGCCGTTTCTGGTCGACAGCGTCAGCATGGCGGTGCGAGAGGCCGGCGGCGTGCCCGACTGGCTGCTGCACCCGGTGCTGCGGGTGTCTCGCGATGAACAGCATCGCTGTGCGTGGGTGCTGGGCCCGGCCGACAGCGACATCCACGGCGATGAGGAATCCTTCATTCATCTGCAGTTCGAGGCCGGACCGGATTACGACGACAACGCGCTGAACGCGCGGCTGCCGTTGATCCTCGACGACCTGCGGGTGGTGGTGGATGACTTCGCCGGCATGCGCCGTACCCTGCAGCAGGCCATCGACGACACCGCCCGGGCGCCGGCCGGCGCCGATGTCGAGGAACGCAGCGAAGCCGAAGCCTTTCTGCGCTGGCTGGGTGATGATCACTTCACCTTTCTGGGTTATCGCCAGCGTGCGGTCGGGGCGGACGACGGCCTGACCACGGTGCCGAATTCCAGTCTCGGCCTGCTGCGGGAGGATCGGCCGGGGCTCGACCCCGACGGTTACCTGGCCCCGTCCGCCGAGCTGGACAAGCACGCCATGTCCACCCGGCCGGTGGTGGTCACCAAATCGAACACCGGTAGCTGGCTGCACCACGCCGACATCATGGATGTGGTGACGGTCAAGCGCCTGGATGACGCCGGTAATGTCATCGGCGCTCATCGTTTCCTGGGGCTGTTTTCCGGCGATGCCTATGCCGCCAGCCCGCGGGACATTCCCATGCTCCGGCGCAAGGTGCGGGGGGTGGTGGCGCGCGCGGCCCTGCGTCCGCGCAGCCACGCGGCCAAGACGCTGCACTACCTGCTCGAAACCTATCCGCGTGACGAGCTGTTCCAGAGCGGCGAGGAAGAGCTCTATCGCACCGCCATGGGCATGCTGGCGCTGCGGGAATCCCAGCGCATGCGGCTGTTTCTGCGCCGCGACCGTTACGGCCGCTTTTTCTCCTGCATGGTGCATCTGCCGCGCGAGCGCTATTCGGTGGCGGTTCGCCACAGCATCGGCAAACGGCTGGCCGAACTGCTCGGCGGCGAGCCCCGGGACTCCTGGTCGCAGTTCCTGCGCGGCGGTCTCGTACGGATGCATTTCAGTGTGGCCACGCCGCCGGGTACCGATCACCACCCCGACGTGGCGACAATGGAAACCGAGTTGCTGCGCACCATCCGCCGCTGGTCGGATGCATTTCGCGCCGCGCTGGCGGACGAGCCGGATGCGCCGGCGGGGCTGGCGGCCTATGCCGAGGCTTTCTCCGCCGCGTATCAGGAACGCCACGAGGCGGAGCGGGCGGTGGCCGACGCGCAGGAACTCGAGACACTGAGCGATGACGAGCCGCGGCTGCGGCTGGTTTGCCGCGACGGGGGGGTTGCGGTGCGGCTTTACGGGCGCGGCGCGGAAACCCCGCTGGCCGAGATGCTGCCGGTTCTGCAGCACTTCGGGCTGCAGGTGACCCGCCAGCGGCCGTTCACCGTGCGGCCGGCCGGTCACCAGCCGGCCTGGATCCACGATTTCGAGATCCGGCCGCTGGCGGACACGCCCGACGCCGAGGCGGTCGAGCGGCTGGAGCAGGCCTTTGCCGAGGTCTGGGCCGGCCGCGCCGAGGGTGACGCCCTCAACGCGTTGGTGCTGGGCGCCGGCCTGGCCGCCCGCGACGTGGCTCTGCTACGCACGATCACCCGCTATCTGCGCCAGACCCCGCTGCCCTACAGCCTGGATGGCATCGAGCAGCGGCTGGTGGAAAACCCCGACCTGGCCGGGGCGCTGGTCGGGCTGTTCCACGCCCGCTGCGAACCGGACCTGGCCGACCGGCGTTCGCGTGAACTCGCCCATGTCGAAACCATCCATCAGGGGCTGGATGCGGTGGCCAGTCTGGATGCCGACCGGGTGCTGCGCGCCTGCCTGGCCGTGGTGCTTGCCACCCTGCGCACCAACTACTTCCAGCGCGACGAGCAGGATCGGCCGCGGGCCGCGATCAGCCTCAAGCTGGACCCGCACCGGCTGCCGGAACTGCCGGAACCGCGGCCGATGTTCGAGGCCTTTGTCTACGCCCCCACGGTGGAAGGGATTCACCTGCGGGCTGGCCGGGTCGCCCGGGGCGGCCTGCGCTGGTCCGACCGGCGGGAAGATTTCCGCACCGAGGTGCTGGGCCTGATGAAGGCGCAGGTGGTCAAGAACGCGGTGATCGTGCCGGTAGGCGCCAAGGGCGGTTTCGTGGTGAAGAACGAGGCGCCGGAGGATGACCGCGATACCCGTCAGACCAAGGGCCGGGCGGCCTACCGCACCTTCATCAGCGCGTTACTCGACATCACCGACAACAACCACGGTGGCGAAGTGGTGCCGCCGCCGGCGGTGGTGCGTCACGACGGTGACGACCCCTATCTGGTGGTGGCCGCGGACAAGGGCACGGCGACGTTCTCCGATCTGGCCAACGAAGTGTCCGCCGAATACGGCTTCTGGCTGGACGACGCGTTCGCCTCCGGCGGCTCCGCGGGCTACGACCACAAGGTGATGGGCATTACCGCCCGCGGCGCATGGGTGGGTGTGCAGCGCCACTTCCGTGAACTGGGCACGGACATCCAGGAAACGCCGTTCTCGGTGGTAGGCATTGGCGACATGGGCGGCGACGTGTTCGGCAACGGCATGTTGCTGTCGCGACAGACCCGGCTGCTGGCGGCGTTCAACCATCGCCATATCTTTCTCGACCCCGACCCCGACATCGAACGCAGCTACGCCGAGCGCGAGCGCCTGTTCACCGCGGAGGCGTCGGGCTGGGACGCCTATGACACCAGCGTGATCTCCGCCGGTGGCGGGGTGTTCGAACGCAGCGAGAAATCGGTCGAGCCCTCGGAAGCCGCCTGTGCCTCACTCGGTATCGAGCACAAGCGCTACACTCCCAACGAGCTGATTCACGCGTTGCTTGCGGCACCGGTGGATCTGCTCTGGAACGGCGGCATCGGCACCTACGTCAAGGCGCGCACGGAGTCGCATGCGCAGGTCGGCGACCGGGCCAACGACGGACTGCGGGTGGACGGCCGCGAGCTGCGCTGCCGGGCGGTGGGCGAGGGTGGCAATCTCGGCCTGACCCAGGCCGGCCGCATCGAGTACGCGCTGGCCGGCGGTTACATCAACACCGATGCCATCGACAATTCCGGCGGGGTGGATTCCTCCGATCTCGAGGTCAACATCAAGATCGCCCTGGGCCCGCTGGAAGCCGCCGGCGAGCTGCAGCGCGAGGCGCGTAATGCGTTGCTGGAATCGATGACCGAGGATGTGGCGCAACTGGTGCTGCGCACCAACTACCTGCAGACCCAGCTGATCAGCCTGCTGGCATCCGATGCCGCCGCCCGGCTGGACGAGCACGTCAACCTGATGCGCATGCTCGAGCGCGACGGGCTGCTGGATCGCGCCATCGAGGGCCTGCCCGGTGACGACGCGATCGAGGACCGCATCCGCGACGGCCAGGGCCTGACCCGGCCGGAACTGGCGGTGCTGGTGTCCTACGCCAAGATCACGCTGTTCGCGGACGTGCTCAACAGCGATCTGCCCGATCAGCCGCATCTGGCCGAGTTGCTGCTGGCCGGGTTTCCCCCGGGCCTGCGCGACGAGCACGCCGAGGCCGTGCGCGGGCACCGGCTGCGACGGGAGATCATCGCCACCCTGGCCACCAACCAGTTGGTGGATCGGATGGGCGTCGCCCTGGCGCACCGGCTGGCCGCCGAGCGCGGGGTGGCGCGTGCCGCGGTGGTGCGGGCCTATCTGCTGGCCGCCGAGGCGCTGGACAGCGAAGCCCTGTTCGGGGCGGTGGAGGCGTTGGACAACCGGGTCACCACCGAGTGCCAGTATCGCCTGCTCAAGCGGGTGACCGGTCTGCTCAAGCATGCGGTGGGCTGGCTGCTGGCCCGCGCCAACGGTCAGACCGACATGGCGGGCTGGCTGGAGGACAATCGCGCCGCCGCCCGGCAGCTGCTGGCCGGCCTTTCCGCGCAGTTCGCCGGGGCCTACGCGCGTCAGTTCCGCGACCGCACCCAGGTGCTCGAGGCCGACGGCGTGCCGTCGAACCTGGCGGGCCGGCTGGCGGCCATTGAAGACGCCGGCGGGCTGTTCGACATGCTGGGAATCGCCCGTCACTGCGAGGCCGACCCGGAAAAGGTGGCGGCGCTTTATTTCGAGGTGGGCGATCGCTTGTCCCTGCAGTGGCTGCAGCAGGCGATCCAGGGACTGGCGGCCGAGGGCCGTTGGCAGGCCCTGGCCCGGGCGAGTCTGCGCGATGATTGCTACCGGGCCCACGCGCGGCTGGTCGCCGATATCCTGATTCGCGCCGAGGGGGAATCGCCCGAAATCGACGCCTGGTTGAATGCGCCCGGCAGCCGGGCCGCGTTCGTGGCGCAGCGCCTGAGCGAGCTGCGGGGGACCGAGCAGCCCGGTTTCGAGCATCTTTCCGTGGCGGTGCGCGATCTGGCCGGCCTGGTGCCCGACGAGCCGGGTCGCTGACGCGGCTGATGTTCGACCACACGGACTGGCGAGACCGGCTCTGGTCGGAGGTCGACCAACCCTGGGATCTGATCATCATCGGCGGCGGGATCACCGGCGCCGGGATTCTGCGCGAAGCCAGCCGCGCCGGATTGCGGGTGCTGCTGGTGGAGCAGAACGATTTCGCCAGCGCCACTTCCAGCTGGTCGACCAAGCTGGTGCATGGCGGGTTGCGCTACCTGGCCAACGGCGAGTGGCGGCTCACCCGCGAATCCCTGCACGAACGCCAGGCCCTGCTAGACGCTGCCCCGGGACTGGTCGAGCCGATGGACTTCCTGATGCCGGTCTACGCCGGCCACCGGCCGGGCCGGCTGGTGACGCGGCTGGGGCTGGCGATCTACGACCTGATGGCGGGGCGCTGGCACGCCCACTATCGCGGCCGGGCGAAGGTGATGAACGAGTTGCCGTATCTGGCTCGGGACGGCCTGCGCGGCGCGTTCGTCTATCCGGATGCCCGCACCGACGACGTGCGGCTGGTGCTGCGCGTAATCGGCGAGGCGCTGGACGACGGCGGGCGGGCGCTGCATTACGCCCGCGCCGAGTCGCTATGCCGCGACCCGCAGGGTGGGGTCAATGGGATCGTTTTGCATGACCGGCTGGCGGATCGCCGGACCAAGGTGACGGCGACCGCCGTAATCAACGCCACCGGGCCCTGGAGTGACCGAGTGCGGGCCCAGGTGGACGGGGCGCCACGCCTGCGACCACTGCGGGGCAGTCATCTGGTGTTTCGGCGCGCCGACTGGCCGCTGGAACGGGCGCTGATGCTGTTCCATCCCGACGATGCGCGGCCGATGTTCGCCGTGCCCTGGTGCGGGGCCACGCTGGTGGGCACCACCGATCTCGACCACGACGGTTTCCCGGACACCCCGCCGCGCATGACCGACGCCGAAGGCGACTACATCATGGCCGCGGTCACGCATTACGCGCCCGGCCTTGGGCTAACCCGCGACGGGGCGGTCAGCAGTTTTGCCGGGGTCCGGCCGGTGGTGGCCGGCGATGCGGATGATCCCGGCCAGGCTTCGCGCGAGAGCGCCATCTGGTCGGAACAGGGCCTGGTCAACGTCACCGGCGGCAAGCTCACCACCTATCGCGTGACGGCACGGGAGGTGCTGGCGACACTGTCCGATCGGCTGCCGGCGCTGGCGCGCTTGCCGGCCGATGCCCCGATTCTCGGCGGCGGCGGGGACCGACTGGCCGGGCGCTACGGCCGTCACGCAGCGGATGTTCGGGCGCTCGGCGAGGCCGAGCCGATCGCGGGTACGCCCTTCACGCGCGCCGAGCTGCGCTGGGCGCTGCGCCACGAGGGGGTGGCGCACCTGGATGACCTGCTGCTGCGGCGCACCCGTCTGGGTCTGCTGCTGCCGGCGGGTGGCGAAGCCGAGTTGCCGGCTATCGAAACGCTTTGCCGGGAGGAACTGGGCTGGGATGAGGCGCGCTGGCTCGAGGAGTGCCGCGCTTACCGGGCGACCTGGCACCGGTTCCACGCACCGGGTTGACGCTGTCTGTCAGCCCGGCTTGCGGCTGATGGCGAGACCCGATTCCACCAGGGCCACCACGGCACGCGAGTTGTCACCGCTGCGGCCGGCGGTCAGTGCGGCGGCGAGGGCTCTGGCGCTGCGTGGGGAAAGCAGCAAGCCCTCCCGCCGGGCGGCGAGATCGGCCGCTTCACCGGCGGCGGCATCGTCGATGCGGGTGTAATCCACCCGGCCGGTTTCGCGCAGCCAGGCGTGCTCGCGGCGGGTGCTGACATGCCCGGGCGCATGCATGATCCGGTCCGCGGCGTCCCGTTGCTGGTCACTGAAGAATGTGCGGTGCGGCGTCTGATACGGATCCTGCTCCCGGTTGGCGGCGAGGTCGGGTGCCGTGTCCTCGATCGCGACCAGCCGGGTCGACGAATAGCCGAGAAACGGGACGAACAGGTTGAATGCCTCCAGCCCCTGATCGAGCGGCGCGGCGATGGTGCCGGGAAGATGCCGGACCGCCGCGATGATGCCGCGCCGCAACGCCCGCCCGGGGCCGGCATGCGCGTCTCTCAGCAGGCCGGGATAGGGCTCGGGGCCGGCTGCCAGCCCGTTGACGAACTGGCGGCGGTCGGGGTTTTCCAGCCAGTCCTGCACGGCGCGGTTGCGCAATTCGTTGAGCATCGCCGCCGGGCTGGTGTGCCGCATACTGCGAGGTGAGCGCATCAGGATCACCTCGGCACCCGCCCGCTCGGCCTGATCGAGCCGTGCCGCATCGGTTTGCGCGTCGCCCTCGCGAAAGTGCAGACGGCAGCGCAGCCCCAGGTGAGCGGCGGCCGCGGCTACCGCGAGGCCGTGCAGGCCCGAACGTGATGCGGCCACCAGTTGCTCACGGCCGAGTTCGATGGCAACCAGCCCCTGGAGCAGGGCGTTGGCCAGCTTCTGGCTGGCAATGTCGGTTTCGGTGCGGCGGGCGATGAACAAGGGGGCACCGCCGTTGGTGTCGGTCAGGCGATCTGCCCGGTAAAGCGCCGGCGTGACCCGGCCCGACAGCCGCGACAACCGCTGGTCGAAGTCGTCCAGAAACGATGGCTGCGCGCGTATTGCCGCGTAGTCCGCCGCCAGCGCCGCGAGTGCCCGGCCGAGGTCGCTGTCGGCTGCGGCCTCGCCAAAGCGCTGACCCTGGCTGCCGGCGGCGGCGCCGGGTTCGGCGTCGCCGTGAATATCGGTCAGCAGCAGGGACTCGCCCAGCGCCTCGACCCGATCCCAGTCACCGGCCAGACCCTGCCTGAGGTTGTCCCGATAGGTCTGGGCCACGGCGCGGAACGCATCCCGATGACCGGCCGCCGCATACAGTTCGAGCAGCTTGAAGCGCAGGTCCTGGCGCTGTGGCTGCTGCGCCAGCGTCTGTTCGAGCACCGCCGCCACTTCGTCATAGAAGGTTTGCGCGGAATAATCCTCGCCGGTGTCGTTGCGGTCGTTCATCGCGGTCCTCGTGCCGAGCGGGGCCGGTGGCATGGCCCAGCATGGTATATCGGCTGATCGGTCGCGTGATGTTAGGGACGGTGCGGGGCGGCGAGGTAGTCGTGGCTGCCCATTTCCCGCAGGCGGCTCACGGTGCGCTCGAACTCGAAGGCCAGGCGTTTGCCGGTGTAGATGTCTTCCGGCGCGGCTTCCGCTGAGACGATCAGCTTGACGCCGCGGTCGTAGAATTCGTCCACCAGGTTGATCAGCCGTCGGGCGGGGTCGTTCTCGGCGTTGTCGAGTACCGGGATGCCGGAGACCAGCACGGTGTGGAAGCAGCGGGCGATCTCGCAATAGTCCTCGGCGCTGCGGGGGCCGCGGCAGAGGTCGTCGAAGCTGAACCAGACGACGTCGCTACCGAGCCGTCGCGCGGGTACCGCGCGGTCGTTGATTTCCAGGTGGGTGTTGGATTCGCTGCTACCGCCGGCCATTTCGCGGAAGTAGGCGGCGAGGTTGTCCTCGGCATCGGCATCCAGCGGGTGGTGATAGATCTCGGCCCGTTCCAGCTGGCGCAGGCGGTAGTCGATGCCGTGGTCCAGCTCCATCACGTCGCAGTGTTCGCGGATGCGGTCGATCACCGGCAGGAAACGCTCGCGCTGCAGACCGCCGGCGTAAAGGTCGTCGGGCGGGATGTTGGAGGTGGCCACCAGGGTGACCCCCTGCTCGAACAGTTCGGTGACCAGACGGCCCAGGATCATGGCGTCGGCCACGTCGGCGACGTAGAACTCGTCGAAGCACAGCACCCGGTCGTGGGCCATTTCCCGGGCGATCAGTTTCAGCGGGTCCTGCTTGTCGCTGTAATGCCGCCGCCGCTGGTGGACCTGGTGCATGAAGCGATGGAAGTGGCTGCGCCGCTTGCGGGTGAACGGCAGCGACTCGAAGAAGCGGTCCATGAGGTAGGTCTTGCCGCGACCCACGCCGCCCCACATGTAAAGCCCGTTGACCGGCGTCCAGCCACGGCGCAGACGTTTGGGCGGGCTGTCGACCAGCGCGTCGTGAATTGCCTGCAGGGCGTCCACCGCGGCGGCCTGGGCCGGGTCGGACTGGAATTCCGGGTCAGCCAGGTCC
Source organism: Spectribacter acetivorans (assembly GCF_031846305.1). NCBI lineage: Bacteria > Pseudomonadati > Pseudomonadota > Gammaproteobacteria > Salinisphaerales > Salinisphaeraceae > Spectribacter > Spectribacter acetivorans. The sequence goes on along the minus strand of NZ_JAVRHY010000011.1, from coordinate 62,554 downwards.
TGCTCGTAGCGTTGTCTCGGTCCGGCGGCTTCAGCGGCGGGCATGACGGTCGATCGCTCGGATGGGGAGGCGTAGTATACGCATCAGCCATGGCCGACCCCGATGCGCTCTCCGCCGAGGACCAGCAGTTGATCGACGCCTTCCTCGATCAGCTCTGGACCGAGTACGGGCTGGCCGACAGCACGCTCGCGGCCTATCGCTCGGACCTGCGCCAGGTGGCGCTGGCGCTGGATCACGGCGTCGCGCTGGCCGGGGCGCAGCGCGCCGATCTTCTCGATTGCCTGGGCCGTCGTCAGCGGGCCGGCGCCAGCCCCCGCAGCGCCGCCCGGCTGCTGTCCAGTCTGCGTCGGTTCTATGGCTGGCTGGTGGCTTCGCGGCGGCGCGAGGACGATCCCACTGCGCTGATCGACAGCCCGCGGCTGGGCCGCCGTCTGCCCCACACGCTGACCGAGACCGAGGTGAACGATCTGCTGGCCGCCCCGGATACGCAGACCGAACTGGGCCTGCGTGACCGGGCAATGCTGGAACTGATGTACGCCACCGGGCTGCGGGTATCGGAGCTGGTAGGGCTGCAGCGGCATCAGGTGAACCTGCGCCAGGGCGTGGTGCAGGTGGTGGGCAAGGGCGGGCGCGAACGGCTGGTGCCGGTGGGCGAGGCCGCGCAGGACTGGCTGGAGGCCTATCTGCGCCGGGCCCGGGCGGCGCTGCTCGATGGCCGGGCCGGGACTGATGCGCTTTTCGTGACCGCTCGCGGGAAGGTGATGACGCGCCAGAATTTCTGGCACCTGATCAAGCGCTACGCCGCGCGGGCCGGCATTCGTCAGGGCCTTTCGCCCCACGGGATGCGGCATGCCTTCGCCACGCATCTGCTCAATCACGGGGCGGACCTGCGTGCGGTGCAGATGCTGCTAGGGCATGCGGATCTGTCCACCACCCAGATCTATACCCATGTGGCCCGGGCGCGGCTGCAGGATCTGCATCGTCAGCACCATCCCCGTGGCTGAACCCATGCGCCTGGACAGGGTCTATCCGGCGTGATGCAACGATTCCGATCGATCCCCACGATGCTGGCCGCCGGGCTGGTCATGTGTCTGATGTGCCAGCCGGTACGCGCCGGCGATCTGTCCGATCCCGAATTTCGTCAGACGGTGGCGGACCGCTTTCCGGGGGTGGCAGCGACCGATATCTCCGAAACCCCGCTGCCGGGCATGTGGCAGATCTCCCAGTCCGGGGTGGTGGGTTACATCAGCGCGGACGGCCGCTATCTGTTCGACGGCGACATGATCGATCTGGAGAAAGAGGTCAATCTGGCGGAGGCCGAACGGCGGAACTGGCGGCTGGAGAAGATCGGCGCCGTGGCCGAGCAGGACATGATTCTGTACGAGCCCGCGCGGACGCGCGACACGATCACGGTTTTCACCGATGTGGCTTGCCGCCACTGCCGGCGCTTGCACGAAGGCATGGACCGCCTGCTCGAGGCCGGCATCCGGGTGCGCTACCTGTTCTATCCGCTGTCCGGGCCCGATTCCAGCGCGTTCCGACGGGCCCAGTCGGTGTGGTGTGCCGCCGACCGCAAGCAGGCGCTGACCCGGGCATTCCGGGGCGAGCGCATCGAAGCGGATGCGAGCTGCGACAATCCGGTGGCAGATCAGTACCGGCTGGCGGCGCAAACCATGAATCTGCGCGGTACCCCGACCATCGTGACCGGGGATGGCAGGGTTCTGTCACCGGGCCTGCCGGTGGCCGCCATCATCCGCGAGGCGACCGGGCAGCAATCAGCGAATCGCTAGCGTTCCAGATGCTTGAGCTTGTCCGGCACGTCTTCCCATTCCTTGGCGTCGGCGGGCGGGTCCTTGATCTCGGTGATCACCGGCCATTCGGCGGACAGCTCCTCGTTGAGCTTGAGGAAGTGCTGCTGGTCCTCTGAGAGATCGTCCTCGGACACGATGGCCTCGACCGGGCATTCCGGCTCGCACAGCGTGCAGTCGATGCATTCCTCGGGGTCGATCACCAGGAAGTTCGGCCCCTCGTGGAAGCAGTCCACCGGACAGACCTCCACGCAGTCGGTGTACTTGCACTTGATGCAGTTCTCGGTGACGACGAATGTCATCGGGTGGCTCCGGGCGTCATGCAATGGCGGTAATGATAACAGCTGGTCCGCGCATGTTGCGGTGCGCAAACGGCGGGTCGGGCGGGTGAGTCGCTGACCAGGGCGGACGGTCGAATCCCGTCGCCAAAGGCCCGGCACAGACCGGATGACGGGCCGACATAATATTGAAACATTTGCCGCGCATCTTGTGTCCCGAGCTTCCCGGGGGACCGCGCCGAGCCGTGGTGATGCGGCCGCACGAGCCCCCGGTGTCCTACATCTCGGGAGACACCGATGACGCGTTTGTGGTCGATATTACCCTGGCGTCCGACCCTGGCCGGCATTCTGCTTGCGGCCTGCGGAACGGCCGCTGCCCAGGACTCCATCGACAACCTGTCGAAGCAGCTGATCGAGCTGCGCGGCGAGGTGGAGGAACTCAACGACGAGCTGGCCAGCGCCAAGGACCAGCATCGCAGCCGCATGAATGCGCTGGCGCGCCAGCGAGGCGAGGCCGAGGCCAGCCTCGAGCAGGCGCAACTGCAGGTTGAGGAAATCGAGGGGCGCATGGCCAGCGCCCGCGAAGACGCCCAGGAAGCCGGTGCCGACGCCGACCAGCTGGAGCCGGTGGTAATGGCCATCATCGACGCATCCGAGTCGATGGTGAGCAATCGCCTTCCGTTCAAGCGGGATGAGCGCCTGGCGGAGCTTGACCAGATTCGCAGCCGGGTGGAACAGGACGTGATCACCCCGCACAAGGCGATCAATACCCTCTGGGCCTTCTACGAGGACGAGATTCGTCTGACCGGCGACAACGGGCTGTATCAGCAGACCGTTCGCCACGACGGCGAAGAGCGGCTGGCCGACGTCGCCCGCCTAGGCATGGTGATGATGTTCTACCGCACCAGCGGCGGCGCCTACGGCAACGTGGTGCGCGACGGCGACCAGTGGCGCTATCAGCCGGTCGACGACAGCGGCCGTCTGGTCAGCGAGCTGTTCCAGACCTTCGAGCGTCAGGTCCGCACCGGGTTCTTCGAACTGCCCAATGCCATCGGCGAAGCCGGCGTTCGCCAGGCTGCCGCCGACACCCCCACCGACATCGCCCAGGCCGAATCCCGAGGGGAGAAGTAATGACTGTCATCAACAATGGTTGGCGGCTTGCCGCGCTTGCGGCGGCCCTGTGGCTGGCCCCAGTTCAGGCGCAGGATGAACCCGCCCCGGCCGGCGATGCGCCGTCCGCGGACGCGCCCGCTGCGCCGGCCCCGGCGGCCGAGCCCAGCGAGGAGAGCGTGGAACAGCGCCTGGAAGAGGCGTTCAAGCGCGAGTTCGCGTTCCTGGTCGAGCAGAAAGCACAGCTGGAACGCAGCCTGCAGGATTTCCGGGCCCGTGCGTCACGCGAAGTCGGTCAGGTGAAGGGCCGCGTGGACCAGCTCCAGAGTCAGCTGGTGGCGGCGCAGGACCGGCAGAATCAGGCGCGCGAGGAACTCAAGCTGATTCAGGAGCGGACCCGTTCCACCAGCAATGCCCAGCAGGTGCTGGAAGGCACCTTCTCGCAGGCCGAGTCCACCCTGGGTGATTACGGCATCGAGAAGCTGGGCGGCGACGACTTCGCCGAGCTCGGCGATGACGAGAAGGTGCGCGAGACGTTCGCCACCGCTCGCGAACTGATCGCCGAGCGCAGCGAAATGCGCACCACCGATGGCGCCTTCTTTACCCAGGATGGCAGCCGCATCGATGGTCAGTTGATCAAGGTCGGCGGCATCGCCGCCTACGGCGTGTCCCCCGATGCCGCGGGCGTGCTGGCCCCGGCTGGCGGCGGCCGCTACAAGATCTGGGAGAACGCCGCCACCGACACCGTGCGCGAGATCGCCCAGGGCGCCAGCCCGGCGGTGTTGCCGCTGTTCCTCTACGAGTCGCTGGATACCAGCGCCGAAGGCAGCGGGGCGGAATCGGTGATCGAACACATTGAAAGCGGCGGGACCATCGCCTGGATCATCATGGGTCTGGCCGGCGTGGCGCTACTGTTGATCCTGGTGCGCATTGCCTTCCTGGCCCGGGCCAGTTCCCGTACCGGTCAGCTCGAGCGCGAAGTCGGTGCGCTGGTGCGCGAAGGCCGCATGGACGATGCCCGCGAGGCCTGCAGTCGCTTCAAGGGCTCGGCGGCCCGCGTGGTGGGCTCGGCCCTGCGCAACATGGACCGCCAGCGCGAGCACCTGGAAGACATCATTTCCGAGTCGATCCTGGCGGAGAGCGGCCACCTGAACCGCTTCGGCGCCATGATCCTGGTGATTGCCGCGGTGTCCCCGCTGCTGGGTCTGCTCGGCACCGTCACCGGCATGATCAGCACGTTCGACGTGATCACCAAGTTCGGCACCGGCGATCCCAAGCTGCTGTCCGGCGGTATTTCCACCGCGCTGGTGACCACCGAGCTGGGCCTGATGGTGGCGATCCCGACGCTGCTGATCGGCAATGTCCTGTCGTCCTGGGCCGAGCGTATCAAGGACAGCATGGAAAAGGCCGCCCTGCGGGTGACCAACCTGTATCACGCCGGCCGTGACGGCACCTCGCCGCGCATGGCCCACGCGGGGAGCCCGGCCTGATGGAACTCGGGCTCCTGTTCGAGCGGGCGCAGTTCTACTACGAGGCCGGGGGCTACGTGATGCCCTGGCTGGTGCTGGCCACGCTGGTGCTGTGGTTCGGGCTGGGCTACCGCGCGGCAGTCCTGCGGCGCGGCGGCAATACATCGGTCCGGGTAGTGCTGCGTCGCGAAATCGAGGGCCGGGGCGGCAAGGCCCGCGGCATCATCGAACAGGCGGCCCGCGACGGTCTGGCCGTGGCGCGCAGCGGCGGTGCGCATCTGCGCCGTCGGCTGGATGACGCGCTGGCCGACCATCACATGGAGATCAAGCGTTACCGGAAGCTGGTGGGCGCGATCGTGGCGGTGGCGCCGGTGCTGGGTCTGCTCGGCACGGTCACCGGGATGATGGAGACCTTCCGGTCGCTGGACGACGCCGCGCTCTACACCCGCAACGGCGGCATCGCGGCCGGTATTTCCCAGGCGCTGTTCACCACCCAGCTGGGCCTGGCGGTGGCGATTCCCGGGCTGGTGATCAAGGGCTTTCTCGACCGCAAGCAGCGGGTGATCGAGATGGAACTGGCCCAGATCAAGGACATCCTCAGCAGCCGCGAAGTCGCGGTCAGCGCCGACGGAGGCGAGCAATGAAGTACCGGCAACGGGAAAGCGAAGAGCAGCAGGGCATCGACATCTCGCCGCTTATCGACATGGTTTTCATCCTGCTGATCTTCTTCATGGTCAGCACGACCTTCGTCAAGGACATGGACCTGGACATCGACCGGCCCAAGGCGTCCACCGCCGAGCCGTCGTCGACCAAGGCCGTGCGCATCTACATCGAGGGCTCCGGCCAGACCTATCTGGACGGGCAGCCGGTGCAGACCTGGGTGATCCAGAGCCGGCTCAAGGACCTGCTAGAGGTCAGCACCAGCGGCTCGGTGCTGGTGGTCACGGACGGCAACGTGCCGTCGCAGAAACTGGTGGAAGTGGTGGATCAGGCGCGACTGGCCGGCGCATCCGACGTGGGCGTGGCCACCCGCAATGAAGCGGGCGGCCGGACCTGATTGTTCCGCACCCCGGCAAAGGAGTTATCGACATGAATGCAACACACGTACGCCGTCACGGCATTGCCTTGTCCTACATGGTGGCGGGCTCGCTTTCCATCTTCAGCCTCGTGGTGCTGATGAACGAATTCTCGCGGGCACCGGATCGCGAAGAGCGCTCCACCAGCGCCGAGTTCTCGGTGGAAAAGCTGGAGCAGCCGGAGCCGGAACAGGTGGTCCAGAAGCCGAAGCCGCCGCCCGAGCGTGATCCGCTCGACCCGCCGCAGAACCCGCTGCGTGGTCTGGATTCCTCACTGCCGGGCCTGGATCTGGGTATTCCCTCGGTGGATATGGACGGCGTCGCCGGCGCCAGCGATGACCTGCTGGGTGAGTCGCGCGACGTGGTGATGACCGGCGATACCGTCGACGAGGCCCCGCGGCCGATCCGTCAGGGTGCGATGAATTATCCCGCAGAGGCCCGCGCCGAGGGGGTCGAGGGTTACGTGCTTCTCAGCGTGCTGGTCGACGAGAACGGTTCCGTGGAGCAGGTGAAGGTGCTCAGTGCCGAGCCGGGCGGCGTGTTCGATCAGATTGCCGCGCAGGGCATCCAGCAGTGGCGTTTCACCCCGGCCAAGTACAAGGGCGAAACGGTCAAGACCTGGGTGCGCCAGCGGATCAGCTTCGATCTCAGCTAAACGGATGTCGCGGAGTCTGAATCCCATGCGCCCCACGCTCACTGCTGCATTCCTGTCGCTGGCCCTGGCCATCGCCGGTCCCGCCGTCCTGGCCCAGGACGAGGGCAACGGCGAGCCGGCGGTGCAGATGCCGGCCGACGGCGATACCAGCGATCTGACGGTGTCGGACCGCCTGTCGCTCGTCGGTCTGCTGGTGGGCGACGGCTATTACGATCGCGCGCTGACCGTGCTGTCCGATATCGACCCGTCGGCGGAGGATCTCGACCGGGTGCGCTTCTATACCCTGCGCGGCCTCGCGCGCCTGAACCGGGATGATCCGGCGGGGGCGCGAGACGACTTCCGCGACTCGATCACCGCCGGTCAGGACAAGCCGGTTATCTACGTCTACCTGGGTCAGGCGCATTTTCGCTTGCAGGAATACGCGGACACCCTGGATGCCATCGACAAGGCGGGCAGCGCCGCGGCGAAATACCCGTCGCTGTACATCCTACGGGCCGAGTCGCACTGGAAACTGGACCAGCCGGTGGGTGCGTTCCGGGCGCTCGAGGCCGGGCTGGCGCGTTATCCGGACAACCATCAGTTCCTGCGTCGTCAGGTGTTCTACATGATGGAACTGGGCACCTACCAGTCGGCCGCGGAACTGGGGCGACGTTATCTCGGCGAAATCGAGGGCGGGCCCGAGGACTACCTCGCGATTGCGGTGGCCCTGCACCGGGGCGGCGAGAGCGATGAGGCGCTGTCCTTCCTGGAATACGCCCAGCTGCGTTTCCCCGAGAACACCAAGATCACCCAGGCCCTGGCGCAGGTGTATTTCGACACCGGCCGCGGCAAGGCGGCGGCGGACGTCTATGAAAAGGCCGCTGCCGTGCACCCGGAGCTGACCCACGAGGCGGCCGAATTCCACCGGCGCGCCGGGCAGCTGTTCCGGGCGCTGAACCTGAATGCCCGGGTACGCGATCCCAAGGAAAAGATGCGCCAGCGCGTGGCGATCCTGGTCGAGCTGGAACGCTACGAGCAGGTCGCCGGCGCCCAGGCCTCGCTCAATCGCGTGGGCCTGCTGGAAGACCAGAACATTCGCTACGCCCTGGCCTATTCGTTGTTCAAGGCCGGCAAGTTCGATGCGGCGGAGGCGCATCTCAGCCGACTCACGAAGGGGGATCTGGTTCGCCAGGCCACCCAGTTACGCCAGTACATGCAGGAATGCCGTAGCGATCCCTGGCTGTGCGCGTAACGCGCCGGCCCCCGACAGCGAGCCGAATCATGTTCTATCGTGTGCTAGCCCTGTTCGCAGTGCTCAGCCTGTGTGCCCCTGCCTTCGCCCAGACCGGCGGTGACGTCTGGTTGTTCATCTTCGCCGAGGACGGCAGTCCGGTCGCCGACGTGGACATGCGGGTCGACGGCGACACGGTGGACACCAGCAGCCCCGCCGGCGCCATCTACGCGCGCATCGCCGCGGGCCGTCGTGACGTCAGTCTGGTTCGCGACGGCGAAACCCTGCTCGAACTTGATCTGCTCACCGCCGACGAGGAAGACATCCAGATCCTGGTGACGCTGCGCAGCGGCCGCGAGCCGGACGTGGCCATCGAAAGTTCCGGGACCGATCCGGTCCTGGCCGGCCAGACCGAAGAGCAGCGCATTGTTGGCGCGTTCAAGCCCGGTCTGCTCGAAGGCGAAGTGGTGTCGGTGGAGGACGGCGCCCCGATTGTCGGCGCCGAGATCTTCGTGGCTGGCACCGAAACCCGCATGCGCACCAATGCCGCCGGCCAGTACCAGGCGGAACTGCCGCCCGGCAACTACACCCTGTCCATCGTGCACCCGGACTACGCCGCCCAGACGCTGGAAAATATTCGCGTGATACCCGGCAAGGCAGTGACCGCCAGCGTGGAAATGGCGCCCTCCGGCGTGCAGCTTGCCGAATACACCGTGACCGCACCGTTCATCGAGGGCAGCGTAGCGTCCACCTTCACGCTTCAGCGGGAATCTTCGCAGGTGACCGAGGTCCTCGGCGCCGAGCAGATTTCGCGTACCGGCGACAGCGACGCCGCCGAAGCCTTGACCCGCGTGTCGGGTCTGACGCTGGAGCAGGGCAAGTTCGTGGTCATTCGTGGCCAGCCCTCGCGTTATACCTACGCGCAGTTCAATGGCTCGCCGCTGCCCAGTACCGATCCGGTGCGTCAGTCGGTACCGCTGGATCTGTTTCCGGCCGGTGTGCTGTCCGGTATCGAGGTGCAGAAAAGCTATTCGGCGGATCAGCCGGGCGCATTCGGCGCGGGTCTGGTGTCGCTGGATACCCGCAAGGTGCCGCAGTCGGGATTCGTCGATCTGTCCGTATCGACTGGCGCCAACTCGGCCAGTACCGGCGAGACTGGTGCCACCTACGACGGCAGCGTCGAGGATTTCCTCGGCCAGGATAACGGCGCCCGGGCCCTGCCGGGCCCGATCCGGGCCGCCGGCGGCAACCTGCAGTCCGTTGCGAACGAGCAGGAGCGCATCGCGCTCGGCAAGAGCTTCAACGACGTGCACCTTCCCGAAACCATGGAGCTGCCGGCGGACGTCGGCGGCAGCCTCAGTGGAGGCAAGGGCTTCGACACCAGCTATGGCCGTTTCGGCGTGCTGGCCTCCGCCTCCTACGATCACAAGTACCGCTTTATCGAGGAGCGGGACATTACCTACGAAGGTAATAGCGCCGACACGCTGCGCGTTCAACAGGATTTCACCGATCGGCGCACCGAGCGCGACATCCGCATGAGTGCGCTGGCCGTCTTCAGCGGCGAGTGGGAAAGCCATTCGGTATCGCTGAACAACTTCTTCATTCGCGACACCAAGGACCGGACCTCGATTGCCGACGGCATCAGCGTGGTCAGTGACGAATTCCGTGAACGCCAGTTCCTGCTCGAGTTCAATCAGCGTGAAACGCTGCTGCATCAGCTGGTGGGTTCGCACGACTTCGATTTCGTGCAGGTCGACTGGCGCGCCCAGACCGCGGACGGCGACCGTGACCGGCCGGATCGCCGCACCTGGAATTACCAGGGTCCGCTGTTCAACGATGACCCGCTGGAATTCGCCGCCGAGGACGCGTTGCAGCGAGAGTTCAACGTCGTCACCGATGAGGTCAACAGCTACGGACTGGACCTGACCTTCCCGCTGAACGACTGGGGGCGCCTGACTCCGATGATCAAGGTCGGCCTGGCGGACTCCGCGCAAGAGCGTGTGTCGGTCACACGGCGTTTCAACTTCGAACCGGCCGGCTCGCTTGCGAACCTGGCGCAGCCGATTCCCGAGTTCATCATCAACGATTTCACTATTGGTGACACGGTGAACTTTTCCGAGCGCACCGTGGGCTCCGACCGTTACTTCGGGACCGCCGATGTTTCGGGTTTCTATGCGCTAACCGACCTTCGCTGGGCGGATCTGCTGCGGCTGACACTCGGGGTTCGCCGCGAGGAGGCGAACTACGAGGTCACGACGCCGACATCGATCACCGACGACGTAGGAACGGTCAGCGGCTTCGATCGCACCGATACCCTGCCGTCGCTGGGCCTGACCTGGTTCGCCAGCGAGAACACCCAGGTTCGTTTCACCACCGGCAAGTCGGTGTCGTATCCGCTGCTGGTAGAGATCTCCGACACGCTCTTCCTGGACCCGGATACCGGCGAGCAGTTCGCCGGCAACCCGGATCTGGAAGCCACCGAGATCGAGAGCTACGACCTGCGTTGGGAGTGGTACCCCTCGGCCAAGGAGGCGGTGACCGCCGGTATCTTTCTCAAGGACCTGAAGAACCCGATCGAGCGGCAGTTCCTGCCGGTGGCGGGCGGCGGTCAGCGCATCCAGTTCACCAATGGCGAGATCGGCGAGGTCTACGGGTTCGAGATCGACGGACGCGCCGGCCTTGACTGGTTCTCGGACATTGGCCTGATGCCGGAATCGGAGCTCCTCAAGAAAAGTTACGTGCAGGCCAACTTCACCATTACCGAATCTGAGGTGGAAATCGGTCCCGGCGGTATTGCGACCAACCGGCAGCGCCGGCTACAGGGGCAGGCCGACACCGTATTCAACTTCCAGCTTGGCTACGACGGCGCCATCCACGACTGGACACTGGCACTCAACCGGGTTGGTGAACGGCTGGATGCCGCCGGAGCAAACGGTCGCCCGGACGTATTCCAGCAGCCCAGTACATTCGTTGATCTGACTTACAGCCTCGGTTTCTTCAATCGCGGAAAGCTGAAGCTGAAGGCGGAGAACCTCCTCAACGAGGAGATCGACTTCATGCAGGGCCCGCTGCTTCAGCAGCGATTCATTCTGGGCCGGTCATTCGGTGCCTCGCTGTCCTGGGAAGTTTTCTGATTGTCACGCAATTGCAATAGCGGCCACTTACCTTGGCATCGGTAAGCGTCAGCCCTTGCTTACGCCGATATTTAATCCATCTGGGAGGGATACAGGACATGGCTTTTAAACACGCGCGCACTCTCTGCAGCGCCTTCGTACTCGGTTTGGTGCTCTCCGCTTGCGGCGGCGAGGGCGGCGATCTGATTACCGGCAATATTTCCGGCGGTCAGGGCGGCTCCGGCGGTCAGGGCGGTACTTCGGGCTCTGGTACGTCCGGGACCTCGGGCACCTCCGGTACGTCGGGAACGTCCGGTACTTCTGGCACGTCCGGGACCTCGGGCACGTCCGGCACCTCCGGCACCCCGGGAGCAGGCGCTATCGGTGATCCGATGAGCACCTTCAATCAGCTCGGCATGCTGCTTCCGGAGGACATCCATCCGCTGGTCGACAACATCGACCCGATGGACGGCTCCTCGGCCGATATCACGCCGGCTTCTTCCCCGAATTGCCCGAGTGGAACCACGGACGAGGGCACCACCGTGGTGATGTTCGACGACGGTGACTACTTCGAGGGCGGCTCGGCCAACCCGGAATTTCCGGTTTGCGTGCTCGATAGCGACATTCTCGCGGACACTACACTGACCAATGATCACGTCTACGTGCTCGATGGCGAAGTGTTCGTGGGCACCGGTGATGCCGAAGACGCGGCGCCGCCGTCCCCGGGCGACGAAGTCGTGTTGTCGATCGAATCCGGTGTGCAGATCTACGCGGATCAGGGTTCGGCTTCGGCCATCCGCGTGACCCGCGGCGCCCAGATCGACGCTCAGGGCACCATGGAGCAGCCGATCATCATGGCGGCTGTCCCGGTGGCCGGCTTCGCTCGTGAGATTGACGGTGATCCGACCGATCTTACCGGTCGCGGCGACTGGGGCGGTCTGGTTCTCAACGGTTATGCCCAGACCAACAGCACCGAAGATGCCGGCAACATTCCCAACGAGCTGACCAGTGAAGCCACCAACCGTAACGTGTTCTTCGGTGGTAACGACGATGGGGACAGCAGCGGCACGGTGAGCTACGTCATCATCGCCGAGTCCGGCGTTGCCTTCGCGCCCGATGCGGAAGTGCAGGGTCTGACGCTGGAAGGGGTTGGCAGTGGCACTACCATCAACAACATCCAGGTCATCGGCTCCAACGATGACGGCATCGAGTGGTTCGGTGGTGCGGTCAATCAGAGCAACATCCTGATCAACGGCGCCGAGGACGACGGTCTGGATATCGACCTGGGCTTCCGCGGCACGATCAAGAACTTCATCGTGCGTCAGGCCAATGGTCTTGGTGACCACGGCACGGAATCGGACAACGATGGTGACGATTTCGGCGCCATGCCCGTCAGTCGCCCGGTTCTGGCCAACGGTCTGTTCCTGATCTGGGGTGACGGCGAGTCCGGCGGCGCGCTGCTGCGTGAAGGCTACGGCGCGAACTTCGAGAACGTCGTCTTTGCCGACGGCGCGACCCTGATGGGTGCGCCCAGTGCCGCAGTCGCCGGCACCAGCTGTATCGATAACGACGACGAAGTTGACGAAGACCTGAACGCGTTCGGTCTGGCCTACTTCTGCAGCGTTGGTGCGGCGGAGCCGGACGGTGACACGTTCGAAGAAGACTGGTTCGCCGGCATGGCCCAGGACGGCACCACCGTGACGTTCGAAGGCATGGAAGACAACACCATCAGTGTTGATCCGGCGTCCTATCAGGTGACGACGGCCGTGAGCCCCAGCAGCGCGGTCAGCGAAGCCGACGACTACATGGGCCCGGTGAGTTCCGCCGACGCCCAGGCTCAGACCGAGTGGTGGCGCGGCTGGACCGTGCATTTCGGTCAGTAATCGCCGACCCGACAATCGGTTGGTATAAGGGGGTGTTGCTTCGGCAGCACCCTCTTTTCATTGGTACGGAATGTTTGTGACCGCGACGCCGAAACAACCGCCGGTCTCCGCCACCCATCCGGTTACCGGCCTGCTCGGTCTGGCCGGGCTGTTCACGGGGCTTGTGGTGCTTGCCCGGTACGATATCGGGCTCAACCAGGTGCAGCAGGCGCTGTTCGTATGTGTCGCCGCGGCGCTCCCGATGATGCTGGTGGAGACGCTCTGGTTCCGCCGGTATCGCCAGGGCGGTACGCGCAAGCCGGTCCGGCGTATCGATATCGCCCGGGTGGCCGCGAAGCTGCTGGGGCTGTACGCGGCCTTTACCCTGATTGCTATCGGGTACTGGCTGTTTCCCGAGTACGCGGACCGGTTCTACGGGCCGTTCTTCTACGTGCTGCGCGATGTGTGGCCCTGGCTGGCGGCACTGGCGGTGCCGTATTTCCTGTGGCTGGACGCCCGCCTGATCGAACCGCGAGACGGGGCCTGGCACGCCGGGATGGTTGTGCTCGGGCAGTGGCGGCGGGTAGACCACCTGATGCTCCGTCAGTTCGCGCTAGGCTGGCTGATCAAGGCCTTCTTCCTGCCGCTGATGTTTGCGCTGCTGGCCCGCTCGCTGGCCTATGTGCTTCAGGGCATTGAAACGGGTGCCCTCTGGCATTCGGCACAATGGTTCCGAGTGGCGCTGGAAATGACCTTTCTGGTGGACCTAGTATTCGGCGTGCCGGGCTACACGCTGGCCATGCGCTGGCTGGACAGCCAAATCCGCTCGGCCGAGCCGACAGTGCTCGGCTGGCTGTCCGCACTGGCCTGCTATCAGCCCCTTTGGGGCGTGATCGGCGCGACCTATCTCGCCTACGACCGCGACGGTTTCGGCTGGCAGAACTGGCTGGCCGGTTCGGATGCGCTGACGCTGGTCTGGTCCGTGCTCATCATCGGCCTTTCGGCGATCTACGCCTGGGCGACGGTGGCTTTCGGGCTGCGCTTTTCCAACCTCACCCACCGGGGCATCATCACCAGCGGGCCGTTCCGGGTGACCAAGCATCCGGCCTATATCGCCAAGAATCTCAGTTACTGGCTGATTGCCGTACCGTTCGTGGCCGCCGGCGGCTGGGACGACGCGCTGCGTAACTCGGTACTGCTGCTCCTGGTGAATGCCATTTATTACGTCCGCGCCCGCACGGAGGAGCGGCATCTGGCGCTGGACCCGGTGTACGTCGAATACGCGCTCTGGATCGAGCAGCACGGGTGGCTGCGCAAGGCCGGCGAGTGGTGTCCGGCCCTGTTCCGGTTTCGCTGGCGTTCGGCCGAGCAGGCGCGCGCGGCGCTGGGGCCCACGGGCGCGGTATTCGGTCCCGCTGGGAACGCTTGAGTCAGGCCGGCAGGGTAGGTGTCTCGCGCAGCCCCATGCGCCGCCACTCGTCCCGTGCCAGGTCCTCGTCATGCAGCGTGAACCGCCCGGCCCGCCGGTCGGCGAAGTAGCGTTCCAGCGTCAGGTAGACGGTGGGGAAAGCCAGTTCCGTCCAGGGAATGTCGCCTTCGTCCATCAGCACCGTCTCGGTACTTTCCGGTCCCGGTGCATGACGGCCGTTGCGCAAATCGGCGCGGTAGAACATGTGGATCTGGCCGATGTGGGTGACGTTGATCAGCGAAAACAGCGGGCCGATGTCGACTTCGGCGCGGGCTTCCTCGCGGGTTTCCCGGATGGCGCCGTCGGCGACGGTTTCGCCCAGTTCCAGGAAGCCGGCCGGCAGGGTCCAGAAGTGGCGGCGCGGTTCGATCGCCCGTCGGCACATCAGGATGCGGCCCTCCCATTCGGCCACGGTGCCCACGACCGACAGGGGGTTGTGGTAGAAAATCTTGCCGTCACGGCTGCAGACATCGCGGTTGCGGTCGTCGCCGGCGGGCGTTTCGTGCGTGATCGGGGCGCCGCAGTCGGGGCAGAACTTGAAGCCGGGTTTCATGGCGCCAAACCCTAGCATGGGCGGCCGTGTTCCGGCGCGCGTTGCTGCTATTCTTGGGCGCATGGCGAATGAAGATTTCGACGCGCCCGACGACAGCGATCTGCGGGCGCTGGTGCGCAGCTGCGGCGCACTGCTGGGCGACGTGCTGCGGGTCCATGCTTCGGCACAGGTATTCGATCACGTCGAGGAGTTCCGGCGCGGCTATATCGAGCTGCGGGATAACCGCGAGGAGGCCCTGGCCCGGCGCATGGAGGAACTGGCGACGGAACTCCCGCCCGCGGTGCTTACCGAGGTGGTCCGGGCCTTCGCCATCTACTTCAACCTGGCCAACCTGGCAGAGGAAATCCACGCCCACCGGGCCCGGCGGGCGCTGATGGAACGGGGCGGGGCCGAGTGGCGCGGCTCGTTCGAACGCAGCCTGCGCGAGATGCACGATGCCGGTGTCTCCGGCGAGCAGGTCCGCCGCCTGCTCGAGCGCCTGTCGTACACGCCGGTGTTCACCGCGCATCCCACCGAGGCCAAGCCGCGGGTGGTGCTGGAGGCGCTGCGGCGTATGTTCCAGCTGATGCATCGTCTCGCGGATGAGTCCGTGGGCGAGGTGGCGCGCCAGCGGCTGGAGGACGAACTGCGGCTCAACATCCAGGTGCTGTGGAAGACCGAGGAACTGCGCCGCGCCCGGCCCACGGTCGAAGATGAGATCCGTAACGGGCTCTACTATTTCCGCGAATCGCTGTTCGCCAGCGTGCCGCGTATCTACCGCAACCTGGAGCGAGCGCTGGAACTGGTTTACGGCGACGAGGCCCCGGCGCCGCCGATACTGTTCTTCGGCTCCTGGATCGGCGGCGATCGCGACGGCAACCCGTTCGTCACGGAAAACGAGACCCGGTACGCCCTGCGCATGGCCGCCCGCGAAGTGCTGGCCGAGTACCTGCGCCGGACCGAAAAGCTGATGCGCGAACTCAGTCATGCGCTGCGTTGGTGCGAGCCCAGTCCGGCGCTGCTGGAGAGTCTGGAAACCGACGAGCAGGAGCTGGCTGCCCATGCCGGCGAGCGTCCCGAACGGTTCGCCACCGAGCCCTACCGTCGCAAGCTGTTCTTCATGCGCGGCCGACTGCAGGCGATGCACGACCAGCTGCAGACGGAGCTGCGGCTGCGGGCCCAGCGCTCCGAACGGCCGGCGGTGGCCTACGAGGATGCCGAAGCCTTCATCGACGATATCGAACTGATCCGCGAATCCCTGATCGGCCACGGCGACGCGGCGGTGGCCGAC
This sequence comes from Spectribacter acetivorans, assembly GCF_031846305.1. Taxonomy (NCBI): domain Bacteria; kingdom Pseudomonadati; phylum Pseudomonadota; class Gammaproteobacteria; order Salinisphaerales; family Salinisphaeraceae; genus Spectribacter; species Spectribacter acetivorans. Next base: position 46,682 of record NZ_JAVRHY010000011.1, on the reverse strand, counting down.
GGCGGCATCAAGGATCTGCTGCGCCTGGCCCATACCTTCGGTTTCCACCTGGCACGGCTGGACCTGCGCGAGGAATCCAGCCGGCACGAAGCCTGTGTGGCCGAGATTCTGGGCGCGGTGGACGAGCCCGTCGACTACATCGAACTGGACGAGGCGGCGCGCGAACGCTGCCTGACCGAGCTGATCGCGCAGCCCCCGGCCTTCCAGGCCGAGAGAGCCCAGATCAGCGCCGAGACCCGTCACACCCTGGCCAGCATGAGCGCCATTGCCGACATGCGGACCAGCCTGGGCGACGGCGCGTTCGGCAGCTATGTCATCTCAATGACCCATGCCGTCAGCGACGTGCTGGAAGTGGTCTTCCTGCTGCGCCTGACCGGCGCCTACGACCCGACCCGTGCCGCCGTCTGCCCGGTGCGCGTGAGCCCGCTGTTCGAAACCGTGGAGGACCTGACCCACATCGAGCCGGTCCTGGAAGCGCTGCTGTCCAACCCGGCCTACCGGCGTTTCCTGGCGGCCGATCCCACCCAGGAGGTGATGCTCGGCTACTCCGATTCCTGCAAGGACGGCGGCATTCTGGCTTCGCGCTGGCAGCTCTACCGCGCCCAGCAGCGGGTGGTCGCCATCTGCGATGCGGCCGGGGTGGACTCGGTGCTGTTCCATGGCCGCGGCGGTACCGTCGGGCGCGGCGGCGGGCCCACCTATACCGCCATCCGCTCCCAGCCGCCGGATACGGTGCGGGGGCGCATCCGTTTCACCGAACAGGGCGAGATGATCTTCGCCAAGTACAGCAACCCGGAAACCGCGGTCAACGAGATCACGCTGGGCCTGACCGGCACCATGGCCGCCAGTCTGCCCGGCCGGGAGGACCCGCCCGGTTACGACGAGGTGATGGCGGATCTCGCCGAGACCGGGGAGGGCCACTACCGGGAACTCACCGAACACACGCCCGGCTTCTTCGACTTCTTCTACGATGCCACGCCGATCACCGAGATCGGCGCGCTCAACATCGGCTCACGCCCCGGTCACCGGCGCCCGGCCGAACGCAGCAAGTCTTCCATCCGCGCCATTCCCTGGGTGTTCGCCTGGGGGCAGTCCCGCCACACCCTGCCGGGCTGGTTCGGCGTGGGCACGGCGCTGGCGGCGTATCGTCGTCAGCATGGCGCCGCCCCGTTGCAGCGCATGCTGCAGGAATGGCCGTTCTTCGGCGCCTTCCTGGATGCGGTGCAGATGTCGCTGTGCAAGGCCGACATGGACATCGCCGCCGGCTACGCCGCCCTGTGCGAAAATCGGGAGATCGGGGCGCGGTTCGAGCAGACCATCCGGACCGAATACGACCGCACCCGGGACGAGATTCTGGCCCTGACCGAAGGCCATCGGCTGCTGGACGACAACCCCGTGCTGCAGCGTTCGCTGGCGCGGCGCCGGCCCTATCTCGATCCGCTGAACCAGATCCAGCGGGTGGCCATCGGCCATTACCGCGGCGGGGGCGGGGACGAGTGGCTGGACCCGGTCCTGCGCAGCATCAACGCCCTGGCGGCGGGGATGCGCAACACCGGCTGAGCGGCAGCCCCGGCGGCCGGGCCTGTGGCATATTGAACCGGCCATTCATCCGGTCGGGAGACCCGCCATGTTGATCCGCTGGTTGGCCCTGGTGGCCATCGTCCTGCCCCTGGGCGCTTTCGCGCAGTCCGCTGCGCCCATCATCCAGCCCGAGGTGCGGGCGATCGGCGCCGTGCCGGGTTCCATGCAGCAAGTATTCGGCACCGAGGCCGTACGCGCCGCGGTGAACCAGGCTATCGAGGCGAACGGCTATCGCGCCGGGGCCGGGGTCGAGGGCGTGCCCGTCGCCACCTATGTCCTGCGCGTGCAGTACATCGTTCATGCCCAGCCCGGGGCCGACACCCCGCTGGTGGCTGCCTCCGCGTCCACGCAACTGCTCGAGGGCTCGGATATCGGCGGCGGCAAGCTCACGCTCGCCCTCTACGACGGTATTCAGCAGAGCGTGCGGCAGGCGCCGGAACTGGCCGAGGCCGGTATCGCGGTGCGGGAGGCCTTCGACGCGGAACTCGCGGACCGCATCGGCAAGGCTCTGGCGCATCTCGACCGCCTGCGTCGCTGATCCGTTGCGGCGCGGTGTTATCCTTCCCGCCATTGATTCAAACGCAGTAACCGATCATGGCCGCTGAACAGGAACTCCCGGAAATCAAGCTCGATGCGGACAACCTCTATCGCGAGGAAACCGTTACCGACGGCCGCAGTGGCTCCATCCGCATGATGATTCCCGTGACCGACTCGGGCGAACGCGACGAGCAGCGATCCGTGCGTTACGAGGGCTACACCAACCTAATGACGCCGGCTGGCAGCCTGCCGATCCACTTCGAGCTCGACGCCGAGGATCTGGCTCAGGCGCTGGCACAGTTCCCGGATGCCGCAAAGGCATCGATTGAACAGACCATGCAGGAACTTCAGGAAATGCGCCGTCAGCAGTCCGGCTCCGGCCTCTACGTGCCCGGCCAGGACTCGCCCGGCATGGGCGGCGGTGGCGGCATGGGTGGCCCCGGCGGCATGCCCGGTGGCGGCGGGAGCGGCATCCAGTTCTAGCTGGGCTTGCCTTTGATCCGTCGCCTGGCCGAAGGATTCGGCCCACGGATGGGCCGAACAACTCGCATGTAGCCTGGTGCCCGGGGCGAGACTCGACCGATTTGTCAGGATCGCGAGGCAGGATGCCGGAGCGACGCGAGCGTTAGCGAGCCCGGATGGCCGATGATAGGAAATCATCGGCAACAAATCGGCGCGACCGCAGGGAGCCCGAAGGGTGAAGCGCATGGATGCGCTGAGCAACTCGCGCCCAACCTGGTGCCCGGGGTGGGACTCGATCGATTTATCGGGAATAAATCGACGCGAGCGAAACGAGTCCGAAGGATTCGGCCCACGGATGGGCCGAACAACTCGCAACCAACCTGGTGCCCGGGGCGAGACTCGAACTCGCACTCCCTCGCGGGAATCGGATTTTGAGTCCGACGCGTCTACCAGTTCCGCCACCCGGGCTCGGCGCGGCATTATAACGGCCGCGCTCCCGGCTGCCCATCAGTACTCGGACAGAATCCGCTCGAGGTCGGTGCGGATCGCGCCCATGCTGTCCTCGAACCGGATTTCCGGACTGGCCTCGGTGCCGTTGATGATGACGGCAAACGCGCCCCAGCCGCCATCTTCCAGGCGCAGATAGCCGGCGTACGCCCGCACGCTGACCGGTTCCGTCAGGGAGCCGGTCTTGGCCGCCACCCGCATGGCGAAGTCGTTGTTGCCGTTCTTCACCGACCGGGACGGCGTGTACTGGGGTACCGGCAGACTGCCGATCAGCGCCGGGAACAGTGCCGGCTGCCGGTACATGTAGGCGAGCAGGGACACCACGTCCGCTGCCGACAGCCGGTTGTCCACGGACAGGCCGCTGCCGGTGGTCAGCGTCAGCGGCGGGTCGTCGGGGAATGCGCCCAGCCACGGTTGGGCCTCGGCATTCGCGCGCCGGCCGAGCTCTGCCAGCATGGTGGATGCGGCCGCCAGTCCGGATTGCGCCGGGCCCGGGCTGTCCGCTTCCGCCGCCAGTCCCAGCGTGAGTACGTCGGCCATGTAGTTGTTGCTGTAGGCCATCATGTCGCGAAGCTGATTGGCCAGGGTGGGGCTGGTTTCCTCGGCAAGCGTGACCATATCCGGGTCCGGCGGCGCGTGATCGACGCGTACCGTGCCCGCCACGTCGATGCCCTGACCGGCCAGCACGGCCTTGAGCACCTGACCGGCGTAACGGCTGGGCTCCGACACCGACCGCAGCAGCGAGAAGTGGCCGCCGCCGGCCGGCACCACGCCGGCCAGATGCAGGGTCTGGAGGTCGCCGTCGGTGGCCCGCCAGGCCCAGTAGGCGGCCCGGGTATCCGGCTCGCCGGTGGCGATGTCACCGCGCAGGGCGAAGCCTTCCAGTCCCGGTGGCATCAGGGTCAGCCGGGCCGGTTGATCGGGTTCGCGACCGGGAATGATGGTGACTTCGACGTTGCTGAAATTCACGCCGGCGGCGGACAGCGGGGCGTCGTAACTGTTCTCGCTGACCTGCCTGGCGGCGCAGCGGTCTTCGGTCAGACAGGGAACCGGGCCGAACAGGCTGTCGTTGATCACCAGGTCGCCGCTTACACGTTCGATGCCGCGTTGGCGCAGTCGGCTGGCCAGCAGCGACAGCCGGCTATGATCCAGGCCCGGATCGCCGGCGCCGATCAGCATCAGGTCGCCGGCCAGCTTGCCGTCGCGTACCTTGCCGCCGGAGACCACGCGGTTGACGAAGCGGTGATCCGGCCCCCAGCGCGCCAGCGCACCGGCGGCGGCATAGAGCTTGCTCACCGAGGCGGGTGTCAGCCGGGTCTTGGGTTCCAGTGCCGCCAGTGTCCGTTCGCTGCCCAGGTCGACTACCAATGCGCTGACGCGGGCCTGATCGCCGGCCAGCGCCTGCAAGGCCGGCAACGTCGCTTCATCGGCGGCATGGGCGGCGAGGCTGGTCGCCAGCAGGACGGGGAGTAGGCAGCGCGCCTGCATGTCAGGAGCCCTCGGAGTATGTCGGAATCGGCCTCGATAGTACCCATGCCGGCCGGGGTCTGCATTCGGCTCGACGACGATTGCCGCTACACTTCGCCCGCGATGAAATTCGAGCTGATCAAACGCGATGGTCAGGCGCGCCGCGGCCGCCTGACCCTGAGCCACGGGGTGGTGGAAACGCCGGTATTCATGCCGGTGGGTACCTACGGGACGGTCAAGGGCATGCTGCCGGAGGAACTGCAGACGCTGGGTGCGGACATCATTCTCGGCAATACCTTTCATCTGATGCTGCGACCGGGCACCGAAGTGATCGGCGCGCACGGCGGTTTGCATGGCTTCATGGGCTGGGATCGCCCGATCCTGACCGACAGCGGCGGCTTCCAGGTCTGGAGCCTGGCCGATATCCGGCAGATGGACGAGGACGGCGTAACCTTCCGCTCGCCGCTGGACGGCTCGAAGCGACGGCTCACCCCGGAGGATGCGATAGCCGTTCAGCACGCGCTGAACTCGGACATCGTGATGGTGCTGGACGAATGCACCGACTACCCGGTTGCCGAGGACGCGGCGCGGCGCTCGATGGCGCTGTCCATGCGCTGGGCGGCGCGCTGCAAGGCGGCACATGGTGACAATGCCAACGCCCTGTTCGGCATCAACCAGGGCAGCGTGTATCCGGCGCTCAGGCGGGAATCCATGCGCCAGCTGGTGGATATCGGCTTTGATGGCTATGCCATCGGCGGCGTGTCGGTGGGCGAAACCGACGAGGAACGCGCCGAGGTGCTGGCCGCCACATTGCCCGAGGCGCCGGCCGAGGCGCCGCGCTATCTCATGGGCGTGGGCACGCCGGCCAATCTGATCGAAGGGGTGGCCGCCGGGGTGGACATGTTCGATTGCGTGATGCCTACCCGCCACGCCCGCAACGGCTATCTGTTCACCTCCGTGGGCACGGTCAAGATCAAGAATGCCGCCTACCGCCACGACACCGATCCGCTCGATCCCAACTGTGACTGCTACGTGTGCCGCCGCTACAGCCGGGCCTATCTGCACCACCTCTACCGTTGCGGGGAGATTCTCGCCGCGCGGCTTAACACCTGGCACAACCTGGCCTACTACCTGGGGCTGATGCGCCGCATCCGCGAGGCCATCGCCGAGGACCGGTTCGCCGCGCTGGCGCGCGAGTTTCTGCCGTGATGATGAAACCATCGGTGGTTGCCGGCGTCTGACCGGACGGCTGTGGCATAATGCCGCGCTTTCGACGCCGACCCGACTCCATCACCGGACCAGAAACATGTTGGATTTTCTGATTTCGCCTGCCTATGCGCAGGGTGCGCAGGCCGCCGGTCCCAGCATCATGCCCACGCTGATCATGGTGGGCCTGTTCTTCGTGTTCATGTACTTCATGATCATTCGGCCGCAGATGAAACGCCAGAAGGAGCACCGCCAGTTGCTGGAAAGCCTGGAGAAGGGCAACGAGGTGGTCACGCAGGGCGGCATCGCCGGCAAGGTGCGGGATCTGGGCGAGAATTTCATCGCCATCGAAGTGGCTGACGGCGTCCTGATCAAGGTCCAGAAGCAGTCCGTTTCCAGCGTAGTGCCGAAGGGTACGCTGGAGACGCTCTGACGTGGCCGACGAGTACGCGACGTCTGACCCCGCCTTTTCGTTTTCCGCGGTGACGGTGCCAGCCGCCGCTGCCGACCCGCGTCTGCTATGAACCGTTACCCGCTCTGGAAGTATCTGCTGCTGCTGGTCGTGCTCGGGCTCGGCGCCCTGTACGCGCTACCCAACATCTTCCCCGAACAGCCGGCGATACAGGTGTCGCGCGATGATGGCAGCAGCGTGGCGTCCGGTCTCACCGAGCGGGTGCGCAGTGAACTGAGCGCGGCTGGCATCGAAAGCGGGGACGCCAGCATCAATGAGGGCAAGCTGCTGATCCGGGTGGGCAGCAGCGAAGCCCAACTGCGTGCGGCGGACGCGCTCAAGCAGGCGCTGGGCAACGACTACATCGTGGCTCTCAACCTTGCGCCCACGACGCCTGACTGGCTGCGTTCGCTGGGCGCCAAACCCATGAATCTCGGTCTGGACTTGCGTGGCGGCGTGCATTTCCTGCTGGAAGTGGACATGGCAACGGTGATCGAGGAAACCTACGATCGTTATGCCCGCGATCTGCCACGTTATCTGCGCGACAACGACATTCGCTATTCGCGCGCCTTCCGTGATGACCAGCAGGTCAAGATTCGCTTCCCTACTCAGTCCGCGTTCGACGCCGGTCAGGATGCACTGAACAGCGAGTTCTCCGAGCTGGATGTCCGGGTGTCGGAGGACGAGTCCACCACGCTCGTGGTGACGTTGTCGGAAGAGGAATCCGAGCGCATCCGCGACTTCGCGCTCGAGCAGAACCTGACCACCCTGCGCAACCGGGTCAACGAGATCGGCGTGGCCGAGCCGCTGGTTCAGCGCCAGGGGCAGGATCGCATCGTGGTGGAACTACCGGGCGTGCAGGACACCGCCCAGGCCAAGCGGCTGCTGGGCAAGACCGCCACGCTGGAGTACCGGCTGGTGGCGCGGGGCGAAGACCCGCGCGCCGCCGAACAATCCGGCGTTGCACCGCCGGGAACCGAGCTTCATCAGCGCCGCAGCGGCGAGCCGATCCTGCTGGACGAGGACGTGATTGCCTCGGGCGATCAGCTGGTCGACGCGTCCTCCGGTTTCGATCAGCAGAGCAATCAGCCGGCGGTGTTCGTCACCCTGAACGGGGCCGCGGCCGAGCGGATGTTCAACACCACCCAGGAGCACGTCGGTGATCCCATGGCGGTGCTGTTCATCGAGAACAAGATCGAAACTCGCTATGTCGATGGCGAACCGGTCTACGAACGCAAGAAGATCGAGGAAGTCATCAGCGTTGCCACCATCCGCGGCGTGTTCGGCAAGCGCTTCCAGACCACCGGCCTGAGCAGCAACGAGGCCCATGATCTGGCGCTGCTGCTACGCGCCGGCGCCCTGGCCGCACCGGTGCAGATTGTCGAGGAGCGCACGGTCGGGCCGAGTCTGGGTAAGGACAATATCGCCCAGGGCCGCAATGCGGTGATCATCGGCTTCCTGCTGGTGGTGGTGTTCATGCTGGTCTACTACCGGGCTTTCGGCGTGTTTGCCAACGCGGCGCTGTTTACCAACGTACTGCTGATCGTGGCGCTGCTGTCGCTGCTGCAGGCCACGCTCACCCTGCCGGGCATCGCCGGGATCGTGCTCACCGTGGGTATGGCGGTTGATGCCAACGTGCTCATCTTCGAGCGCATCCGCGAGGAGCTGGATAGCGGCAGCGCGCCGCAATCGGCGATCGCCAGCGGCTACGACAAGGCCCTTTCGTCGATTGCCGATGCCAATGTCACCACCCTGATCGCGGCAGTGGTGCTGTTCGGCTTCGGTACCGGCCCAATCAAGGGCTTCGCGGTCACCCTGTCGCTGGGCATTCTCACGTCCATGTTCACGGCCATCATCGGTACCCGTGCCCTGGCCAATCTCGTCTACGGCCGCCGGCAGCGGCTGCAATCGGTATCCGTCTGACATGCGCCTGATTCGTCCCGATACCCGCATCGACTTCGTCGGCCTGCGCAAGGTCGCGGTGATTTTCTCGCTGGTAGTGATGGCGGTTGCGGTCGGCTCGCTGGCCACGAAGCAGCTGGCGTTCGGCGTGGACTTCACCGGCGGTGTGGTGATCGAGGTGGGCTACCCGGAAGCGGTCGAGCTCGACGATGTGCGTACCGCGCTGGCCGAAGGCGGTTATACCGACGCCGTGGTGCAGTTCTTCGGCGGCTCGCGCGACGTGCTGATCCGCCTGGCCCCGCAGGAGGGGACGGAATCCGCCCAGGTCAGCAGCAACGTGCTGCGAGTGCTGGAGGACGCCAAGCCCGGCGTCGAGATGCGGCGCGTCGAATTCGTCGGTCCCCAGGTGGGCGAGGAACTCACCAACAAGGGCGGGCTGGCGCTGCTCTACGCGCTGATCGGTATCCTCATTTATGTAATCTTCCGGTTCCACTGGAAGCTGGCGGTGGGCGCGGTTGCCGCGCTGGCCCATGACGTGGTGATCACGCTCGGGCTGTTCTCCCTGCTGCAGATCGAGTTCGATCTCACCGTGATCGCGGCGCTGCTGGCGGTGATCGGCTACTCGCTCAACGACACCATCGTGATCTTCGACCGCATCCGCGAGAATTTCCGGCGCATGCGCAAGGCTACGCCGCAGGAAGTAGTCAACGGCTCCATCAACCAGACCCTGGCCCGCACCCTGATGACGGGCCTGACCACGCTGCTGGTGCTGCTGGCGCTGCTGTTCATCGGCGGTGAAGCGCTCGAGGGATTCTCCATCGCGCTGATTGCCGGCGTGGTGGTGGGGACCTATTCCTCGATCTATGTGGCCAGTTCCCTGGCGCTTTGGCTGGCGCTGGACAAGGAAGACCTGTTCCCGCCCAAGGAAGAGACCGCCGAAGAGCATATGTAGCTGCCGGCGGGCCGGGTCGGATGGTGGTTACTTGAGCGCGTGCTCGATGGTGGCGCGTAGCATCGGCTGCAGCTTGGGAGCCCCGCTGACGACCTCCCCGGTTTCCAGCGGATCGCCGTCGCCCAGGCTGGTGGCCATGCCGCCGGCCTCGATCACCAGAATCACGCCCGCCGCCATGTCCCAGGGCTGGAGGCCGAACTCCCAGAAACCGTCGAGACGGCCGGCCGCCACCCAGGCCAGGTCCAGCGCCGCCGAGCCGCCTCGCCGGATGTCGCCGCACTTGTTCAGCAGCGACTCGAAGGCCGGGAAGTACTTCGCCATGCCCGCCTCGCGGTGGTAGGCAAACCCGGTGGCCAGCAGCGCCGGCCCCAGCTGATGACACTGGCTGACGCGGATGCGCCGGCCGTCGAGCATGGCGCCACGGCCGCGGCTGGCCACGAACAGTTCGTCCTTGTACGGATCGAAGATCACCCCGTGGGCCAGCTGCCCGCCCACCCGGCAGGCGATGGACACGGCGAAATGGGGAATGCCGTGGATGAAGTTCGTCGTGCCGTCGATCGGGTCGATGATCCATTCCACATCCGCCTGCCGGCGCGCCGGGCTGTGGCCGGATTCCTCGGCCAGGATGGCGTGGTCGGGATAGGCCCGGCGGATGGTGTCGATGATCGCCACCTCCGCCTGGTGATCGACCTCGGTCACGAAGTCGTTGCGGCCCTTTTCGCGCACGTCGAAGCCGCGCCCCTGGCGCAGATGGCGCATGCAGATGTTGCCGGCGGCACGCGCCGCCGACACGGCGATATTCGCCAGTGGGTCCATAGGGTCGCAAGCAAGGGTGGAAGGCCCGCTAGAATAGCAAATCCGGCAGCTGCGACGCCGCGAATCGGCTGCCGTCCAGGGGACTGATGATGAGCGACAACAATCCGCACACGGGCGACACGCCGGCGGTGCGCATCGTGCTGGTGGCGCCCCAGCATCCGGGCAATATCGGCGCCGCCGCGCGGGCGATGAAGGCGATGGGCCTGGCAGACATGGCGCTGGTGACCCCCGACCGCTTTCCCCATGCCGATGCCACTGCCCGCGCTGCCGGGGCGGATGACGTGCTGGCGGCGGCCCGGGTGGTGGACGATCTCGATGCCGCGCTGACTGACTGCACGCTGGTCATCGGTACCAGCGCCCGCTCGCGGCGGCTGCCCTGGCCGGTGGTGGATGCCCGCGAAGCGGCGCGCCGGACCATCGGCAATGCCGGGCCCGCCGCCATCGTGTTCGGCCGTGAGCGCAGCGGCCTGACCAACGAGGAACTCGATCGATGCCATGTTCATCTGCAGATTCCCTGTAATCCGGACTTCGCCTCGCTGAATCTGGCGGCGGCGGTGCAACTGGTCTGTTACGAGCTGCGAATGGCCGCGGCGCACGAACCGGAGCCGGCGCCCGAGGCGCTCCCGCTGGCCACCGCGGGAGAACTGGAAGGGCTGTACGACCATCTGGAAGCGGTGGCACGGGCCGGTGACTTTCTCGATCCGGACGAGCCCCGGCATATGATGCGCCGCTTCCGGCGGTTGCTCGGACGGCGTCAGCTCGAGGCCGCGGAACTGCGGCTGCTGCGCGGACTGTTGCGGGCGCTGGACCCGCGCCGCCGCGCTGCGGATACGGGGTCGTCTGACGTATAATCCCGACCCGGAAAGTCGGGAATAAGCGGGAATTCGTCGGACATGCGACTGACATCGCGAGGACGCTACGCCGTCAGCGCCATGGTGGATCTGGCCCGCCACGGCGCCGGCGAGCCCGTGTGCGTGGCGGTCGTGGCACGCCGGCAGGGCATTTCCCCGGCCTATCTCGAGCGGCTGTTCCGTCAGCTGCGCCAGCAGGGACTGCTGCGCAGCACCCGTGGCGCCCGCGGCGGTTATCGGCTGGGGCGTGGCGTGGCCGGCATCACCGTATCGGATGTGCTGAACGCGGTGGGCGAGTCGCTGGATGCCACCGCCTGCGGCAGCCTCGATGCCTGCGGTGACGACGAACGTTGCGGCACCCACGGCCTCTGGGCCGGCCTGACCCGGCACGTGGAAGATTATCTCGGGGCGATCACCCTGGCGGAACTCGATGCGCGGTCCGCGGCCGCGCCGACCACCCTGGAATCGGCATGAACGTCTATTTCGACCACAACGCCACCACGCCGCTCGACGAGCGGGTGCTCGAAGCGATGCTGCCGCATCTGCGCGGCCAGTTCGGCAATGCCGCCAGCCGGCATGCCTCCGGCCGTACGGCGCGGGCGGCCATCGACGCTGCCCGTGAACAGGTGGCGGCGCTGGTCGGTGCCCATCCCGGACAGGTGGTGTTCACCGCCGGGGGCACGGAAGCCGACAACATGGCGCTGAAGGGATTGAGCGCCTGCCGCCCTGGCCGTCTGCTCTACAGCGCGATCGAACATCCCGCCGTGCTGGAAACCGCCGAGGCGATGAGCGTATCCAGCGCAACCATCGCGGTGGACGGGCAGGGCCGCGTGGATCTGGCCGACCTCGACCGGCAGCTGGCAGCCGGCGACGTCGCGGTGGTGGCGGTGATGGCCGCCAACAATGAAACCGGGGCGATCCAGCCCGTCGCCGAGGTGGCGGACCGGGTACGGGCGGCGGGCGCGCTGCTGCATGTGGACGGCGTCCAGGGGGCGGGCAAGCTGGCCATGCGCTATCCGGACACCGGCGCGCATACGCTGGCGGTGTCCAGCCACAAGATCTACGGCCCCAAGGGCGTGGGGGCGCTGGTGCTGGACAAGCGCGTAGACATCCGGCCGCTGCTGCACGGCGGCGGTCAGGAAGGCGGTCTGCGGGGCGGCACTCAGAACACTGCCGCGATCGTGGGCTTCGGCGCGGCCGCCGAACTGGCCGAGGCCGAGCGTGCCGCGCGCGCCGACCACACGGCCCGTCTGCGCGACCGGCTGCAGGCCGGCCTGGCGGCGGCCCTGCCGGACGCGGTGATATTCGCCGGTGATGTCGAGCGGTTGCCCAACACGCTGCAGTTCGCCGTGCCCGGGTTCGACGGCGAGAGCCTGCTGATGGCGCTGGACCAGTTCGGTTTCGCGGTGTCGTCCGGCTCGGCCTGCGCATCCGGGTCCGGCGAACCCAGCCACGTGCTGCTGGCCATGGGCGTTGACCCGGTGGTCGCGCGCGGCGCGATCCGCGTCAGCCTCGGCAAGGACAATACCGAGGACGAGATCGACCGATTCCTGTCGGTGCTGCCGAGCGTGGCCCGCAGTCAGTCCATGCCCGGCCTCAATCCTGCGGTGATGGGCGGATGAGCCGGGCCGGCATCTATCTGGACAATGCCGCCAGCACCCCGGTGGACCCGCGCGTCATCGAGGTGATGGCCGACGCGCTGGCACGGCACGGCGCCAACCCCACCGCCGCGCACGACCCGGGCGAGCGGGCGGCCGACGCCGTGGCGCGGGCGCGTGAGCCGGTGGCGGCCGCGATCGGTGCGGCGCCGGACGACCTGATCTGGACCAGCGGCGCCAGCGAGGCCAACAATCTGGCCATCCAGGGAGTGGCGGCGGCATTCGGTCGCCAGCCTGGCCACATGATCACCCTGTGCACCGAACACCCGGCCGTGCTGGGGCCGATGGCGGCGCTGGAAGCGCAGGGCTGGAGCATCACCCGCCTGCCGGTGGACGCCAACGGCCGGTGCGAGCCGGAAACGCTGGCCGCCGCGCTGCGGCCGGATACGCGGCTGGTGTCGGTGATGCAGGTCAACAATGAAACCGGCGTCTGCCAGGACCTCGCCGCCATCGGCGAGGCGTTGCGGGCGCATCCCGCGGCGTTTCATGTCGACGCCGCCCAGGGCGCCGGCAAGCTGCCGCTGGACGTCGAGGCCATCGGCGCGGACCTGGTGTCGTTGTCCTCCCACAAGCTGCACGGTCCCAAGGGCATCGGCGCGCTGTACGTGCGGCGTCGACCGGCGCCGCATCTGGCGGCCGTCTGGCACGGGGGCGGGCAGGAACGCGGGCTGCGGCCGGGCACCCCGGCCACGCACCAGATCCTGGGGATGGGCAAGGCCTATGCGCTGGCCGCCGAGCACGCGCCGGCGGAAAACCGCCGCATCGCCGCCCTGCGTGACCGGCTGTGGCAGCGCCTGGCGGCGGTGGGGAACCTGGTCCGCAACGGCGGGCCGGAGCATGTGGCACCGGGGCTGCTCAACGTGAGTGTCGGCGGGGTGCATGCGGATGCGCTGCACTATGCCTGCGCCGCCGGCGAACCGGCGCTGGCGGTATCGCGGGGCTCCGCCTGCGCGGCGGGCAGTGCCGCGTCATCCTATGTGTTGCGCGCGATGGGCCGCGAACCGGCGCTGGCGGCGGCCAGCCTGCGGCTGTCGCTGGGCCGTTTCACCAGCGCGGCGGATGTGGATACCGCCGGGCGCGTGATCGCGGCGCATATCGAGCGCTTGCGGGCGATGGCGCCGATGGACGCCCCGGCGGACGCGGTGGTGGCCTGATGCGGTTTTCCGAGGCGGTCCACCGGCGTTTTTTCGCTCCCGAACATCGGCTGGATGCGCTGCGGCCGGAGGCCATCCCGGGGCGCGCCGAGACCCCCGACGCTTGCGTGGCGTTGTGGCTGTGGTTCGAGCGCGACCGCGTGCGCGAGGCGGCTTTCCGGGTGCGGGGCTGCCCGGTCACGGTGGCCGCGGCGGATTACGTGTGCGAGCGTGTGCGGGATCGAACGCAGGCGGCGGCGCGTGGTCTGACGATTGCGGAGATGGAGCAGGCGCTGTCGTCCCCGCCGGCGCATCGCAGCGCGCTGCTGGTGGTCAACGATGCGTTGATGGTGGCACTCGATTTTCAAACGGTAGAGGCTTGAACGGCAGGTACCGATCATGAGCATTGAACTCACGCAGAAAGCCGCGGAGCGAGTCCGGGAGCAGTTGTCCCAGCGCGGGGCCGGCATCGGCCTGCGGGTGGGAGTGCGCAAGTCCGGCTGCAGCGGTTACATGTACACGATGGACTATGCCGACGAACTGGGCCCGGATGACGAGGTCTACGAGCAGCACGGCGCTCGCCTGGTGATCAATCGCAAGCACCTGCCGATGCTCGACGGCAGCACGCTCGACTTCAAGCAGGAGGGGCTCAACCGCATGTTCCGCTTCGACAACCCACGTGCCCAGAACAGCTGCGGCTGCGGTGAATCTTTCAATCTGGTGTCCTGAACCGGCGAATTCGTTGCCGCACTGCGGCATTGCGGGCTAAACTGCCCGGCTGAGCGGCCCGCAAGCGATGCGGGCCGTCGTGTTATCAACGACAACAAGCGGGAGCCCCCATGGCCGTCGAGAGGACCCTTTCCATCATCAAGCCCGATGCCGTCGCCAAGAACGTGATTGGTGACATCATCAGCCGCTTCGAAAAGGCCGGCCTGCGCGTGATCGCGGCCCGCATGGCCCATCTCAGCCAGAGCGAGGCCGAGCAGTTCTACGCGGTGCATCGCGAGCGCCCCTTCTTCGGCGAACTGGTGGGCTTCATGACCTCCGGCCCGGTGCTGGTGCAGGTGCTCGAGGGCGACGACGCCATCGCCCGCAACCGCGACATCATGGGCGCGACCAACCCCAAGGAAGCCGCCCCCGGTACCATCCGGGCGGATTTCGCCGAGACCATCGATGCCAATGCGGTGCACGGCTCGGATGCGCCGGAAACCGCGGCCCAGGAAATCGGCTTCTTCTTCTCCGACGAGCAGATCTGTCCGCGCGGCTGAAAGCATGAGTGCGGCCACCGCCAATGAACGCGTCAACCTGTTCGGTCTCGACCGGGGCGGGCTGGTGGCGTTCTTTGCGGATATCGGCGAATCGGCGTTTCGCGCGCGACAGGTCATGCAGTGGATCTACCGCCGGGGCGTCACCGATTTCGAGGCCATGACCGACCTCAGCCGTGCCCTGCGGGCGCGGCTCGCGGAAATCGCCGAAATCCGCGCCCCCGGCGTGGTGGCCGAGCAGTGCAGCACCGACGGCACCCGCAAGTGGCTGCTGGGGGTGGATGGCAATGACCGCGCCAATGCCATCGAGGTGGTCTACATTCCGGAGGGCGAGCGGTCCACCCTGTGCGTGTCCTCCCAGGTGGGCTGCGCGCTCGACTGCAGCTTCTGCGCCACCGGCAAGCAGGGCCTGGCCCGCAACCTGACCACGGCCGAGATCATCGGTCAGGTGTGGCAGGCCGAACATGGCCTGCGCGGTGACCGCGGCACCGACCAGCGGGTGTTGTCCAACATCGTGTTCATGGGCATGGGCGAGCCGCTGGCCAACTACCGCCAGCTGGTGCCGGCTCTGCGCATCCTGCTGGACGATCTGGGTTTCGGCCTGTCCAAGCGGCGCGTCACGGTGTCCACCTCGGGTCTGGTGCCGTTCATGGACCGGCTGCGCGAGGAAGTGGACGTGGCGCTGGCGGTATCACTGCACGCGCCGATCGACGACCTGCGCGACGAACTGGTGCCGATCAACCGCAAGTACCCGCTGGACGAACTGATGGCGGCCTGCGACCGCTATACCGCCGGCAAGGACCGCCGCGCGCACGTGGTCTACGAATATGTGCTGCTGGCCGGGGTGAATGATCAGCCGGCGCATGCCGATGCGCTGATCCGGTTGCTCGGCCAGCGCGCCGCCAAGGTCAACCTGATCCCGTTCAATCCGTTCGAGGGGTCCGGCTACAGCCGGCCGGTCGAGCGCGACATCCGCGCGTTTCAGGATCGGCTGCACAATCACGGACTGCGTACCACCGTGCGGCGAACCCGTGGTGACGACATTGACGCCGCCTGCGGTCAACTGGTGGGGCGGGTGCAGGACCGGCAGCGGCGTCACTTTCGCGACGTGCCCATCCGGGTGGCGGCGCCACGCGCCGAGGCATGAGCCGGCTGGCTGCGGTCGCCCTGTTGCTGGGCCTCGGATTGGCCGGGGGTGGCTGCGCGACCGGCCCGAACGCGGATGCCGACGCCGCCCAGGCCGCCGACGCCAATGCCGATCTGGGCATCGACTACCTGCGCAAGTCCCGCAACGAACAGGCGCTGGACAAACTCAAGCGGGCCCTGTCCTTCGAGCCGGACCACGTTCGCGCCAACTGGGGGCTGGGTATCGTCTATGCCCGACTGGAATCGTTCGACCGCGCCGACACGCATTTCCAGCGGGCCTTGGCGTCGACCGATTCGCCCGCTATCTTGAACAGCTACGGCGCATTCCTGTGTGATCGCGGTCGCGTGGATGAGGCGATATCCCGATTCGACCGGGCGGCGAAGCACCCGGAGTACACTACGCCGGCCGTTGCTCTGAGCAATGCCGGCATCTGCCTGGCACGGGCCGGACGTGACGGCGACGCGGAATCGTTTCTGCGCCGGGCACTGGACGCCGACCCGGCCTACGGCGCGGCGCTGGCACAGATGGCGCGGCTCACGTTCCGGCGTGGGGATCACATGAGCGCGCGCGCCTTTGTTCAGCGGCGCGAAGGCGTGGCCGAGCTGCCCGCGGAATTGCTGTTGCTCGCGGCCCGCAACGAACTCGCGATGGGCGAACGAGGCGCCGCCCAGCGCTATCTGCGCCGCTACAACGACGCCGCGCCCGACGAAGAGCGCACCATGGATCAACTGACAGACGAATCCGATGATTGACGAGCCCCAGGAGGATGACAACGGCCAGCCGGCCCCGGCACCCGAGGCCGAGCCCGCGCCACCGTCGGCGCCCGCGCGCGTTTCTCCGGGACACCTGCTGCGCAGCGCCCGCGAGTCGAAGAACCTGTCGCTGGACGAGGTGACGGCGCAGACCCTGCTTGCCCGCGGCACGGTCGAGGCCCTCGAGAACAATGATTTCGACCGGCTGTCGCAGCCGGTGTTCGTGCGCGGCTACTACCGCAAGTGCGCCAAGGTCCTCGGGGTGCCCGAGGACGAGGTGATGGCCGCGTACAGTGAATGGACCGGCGTGCCGGGACCCTCGCCGGCATCGCCCGGCCAGGTCGACGTGATCCCGCAGGATGTCACCCCCGGCGGCCGTCGGGTGGTGGGTGCGGTTGCCGTGGTACTGCTGCTGGGCCTGGTTGCGGTATTCGGCTGGCAGGCCCTGCCGGGCGGCGGCGATGGCAATGGCGAGGTGGCATCGACGGCACCCGCCAGCGACCAGCCGGCCAGCATTCCAACCGATGAGGAAAGTTCGACAGCCGCGGCTGGTGCGACCATTCCGACGCCGGCCACCGATGGCGCCGATGAGTCGCCGTCCGTCCCGTCGAGTTCGGCAACCGACGAGACCGTGGCGGGGAACGAACGACCCGAGCCGGCGGAAACACCCGACACCTCGACTGATGAGGCTGCCGCCGAATCCGGGACCGGTGACGCGGCTGCCGACACCCGCCTGGTGCTGCGTTTCGAGGATCGATCCTGGGTCGAGGTGCGGGACGCTTCCGGCAATCGTCTGATCCAGGGCATCATCGGTGGTGGCAACATGCGCGTGGTTGACGGTGAACCGCCGTACCGCGTGGTGCTCGGCTTTGCCCCCGGCGTCACCGTCACCATGGGCGAACAGACGCTGTTCACCGGCGAGGATGCCGGCCCCGATCGCACCGCCCGTTTTACCGTCCAGGCCGACGGCTCCATCCAGTGAGTTGCCGCGCGTCACAGCCAACGCCCCCGGCGCGGGGCGGGGGCGCCGCATGAGCGGCCGGGGCGTGCGCTCTATCCGCGGCATGAACGACATCCTGCCGGGCGATGCCAGCGCCTGGCAGACGCTCGAGCGCGTCTGTCGTGAAACCTTTGCCGCCTACGGCTACCAGCCGATCCGGCTCCCGCTGCTGGAGCGCACCGAATTGTTTACCCGCGCCGTCGGTGAAGTCACCGACATCGTGGAAAAGGAGATGTACACCTTCGAGGATCGCGGCGGCGACAGTGTCTCGCTGCGCCCGGAGGGCACCGCCGGCTGCGTACGGGCCGGCATCGAACACGGTCTGCTGCACAACCAGGTGCAGCGGTTCTGGTATGCCGGGCCGATGTTTCGTTACGAACGCCCGCAGAAAGGACGGTACCGCCAGTTTCATCAGTTCGGAGTCGAGGCCTACGGTCTGATCGGACCCGATGTTGATGCCGAGCAGATCGCGCTGTGCGCACGCCTGTGGCGGCGGCTCGGCCTGACCGGGCTGCGGCTGGAAATCAATTCGCTGGGTACGGTCGAGGAGCGACAGGACTATCGCCGGGAACTGATGGCCTACTTCTCGGCGCGGGTCGACCAGCTCGACGAGGACAGCCGCCGGCGGCTGGACCGTAACCCCATGCGCATTCTCGATAGCAAGAATCCGGATATGCGGCCGGTGATTGCCGCCGCGCCGGCATTTGAGGACAGCCTCGGCCCCGAGTCGCGCGAGCACTTCGACGGCCTGCGGGCGCGTCTTGATGCGATGGGGATCGACTACACCGTGAATCCCCGGCTGGTGCGGGGGCTCGACTACTACACCCGTACCGTGTTCGAGTGGCTGACCGATCAACTCGGGGCCCAGGATGCGGTATGCTCGGGCGGCCGTTACGACGGGCTGGTGGACCAGCTCGGCGGTAGTCCCACCCCGGCGGTGGGTTTTGCGCTGGGCGTGGAACGACTGGTAGCGCTGATTCAGGATCAGGGCACGGCCCCGGACGAGGTGGCGCCGCATGCCTACTTGGTTCACCAGGGTGGCGATGCCGAACGCCAGGCAATGCTGCTGGCCGAAACCCTGCGTGATGCGCTGCCGCATCTGCGTCTGCATACGCATGCCGGCGGCGGCAGCTTCAAGAGCCAGTTCAAGCGCGCTGATCGCAGTGGCGCTGCGCTGGCACTGGTGATGGGTGAGGAGGAGGCCGCGCAGGGCGTGGTCCAGATCAAGCATCTGCGGGCCGATCAGGCGGCCGAGCAGGTCGGCCGGGACCAGTTGGCGGACCGCCTCGGGCGGTACCTTGCCGGGCCCGGTGGGAACGACGAATACAAGGAACAGCAATAGCCATGGCAGACGAGCACGAAGACGAGGACGTTCAGCGCATCAAGAGCTGGTGGCGTGCCAACGGCGCGTCGCTGGTGATCGGCGTGGTGGTGGGCCTGGCCGTGATTGTCGGCTGGCAGGGCTGGCAGGCCTATGTCGAGAACCAGTCGATGGCCGCGGCCGATCTCTATCAGCAGTTCGCCGCGCTTCAGGAAAGCGGTGCCGACGATCAGGCGCTGGTCGATCTGGCGGGACAGCTGCAGTCCGATTACGGTAGCAGTCCCTACGCGGCCAAGGCCGGCCTGGCGCTGGGTCGCCATTTCGCGCAGGCGGATGACAACGAACGCGCCCGCCAGGCACTGCAGTGGGTGATCGATTACGCCGAGCAGGCGCCGCTACGGCATCTGGCCCGAGTGCGGCAGGCAAGGCTGATCTGGGGCGAGGGCGATGCCGAGGCGGCCCTGGCACAACTGGATACCGAACATCCCGACCTGTTTGCCCCGTTGTATGCGGAACTCAGCGGCGACATCCACGCCGCCCGCGGCGATCGCACTGCGGCCCGCGAGGCGTACCAGCGGGCCCTGGACAACCTGCCGGCGGATGCTGACCCGTCGGCACTGCAGCGCAAGCTGGATGACGTGGCGCCCACCCGTACCGCAACGGCGGAGGCGCCGTGAGAGTTCTGGCCGGGCTGACAATCCTCGCCGCCGGCCTGCTGGCCGGCTGCGCCAGCGACGGCGGGGCATTGCCCGAGCCGTCACCGCTTCCCGATCTGGATCGTCAGCTGATCGATGGGGAGGTGCTGTGGCGGCGCAGTGGTGGCAACGGCGCCGGCGACAAGGTGTCCGGCTTCCGGCTGGCCCTGGACGGCGCCCGGGTCTACACCGCCAACCGCAACGGCCGCGTCAGCGCCATCAATATCGAGGACGGCAGCCTCGCCTGGCGTGCCGATACCGAGCTGCGGCTGGTGTCGGGGCCGGTTCATATGGATGGCCGGCTCCTGGTCGGCACCCGTGACGGGGAACTGGTTGCGCTGTCGGCCGAGGACGGTAGCCGGCAGTGGGCGGTGACCCTGTCCAGTGAACTGCTGGTGCCGCCGGCTGCCGGTAATGGCACGGTGGTGGCACGGTCGCTGGATGGCCGGATCGTGGCGCTCGAGCTGGCCACGGGTGAGCGGCGCTGGACGGTGGAACGCCAGGTTCCCACGCTGACCCTGCGCGGTGGCTCGGCGCCGCTGATCGACGGCGATGCCGTCTATGCCGGTCTCGATAGCGGCAAGGTGCTGGCACTGAGTCTGAGCACCGGCGAACAACTCTGGGAACAGCGGATCGCCGCGCCGGCCGGGCGTACCGAGCTCGAGCGTGTAGTGGACGTCGATGCCGAACTGTTGCTGGCCGATGGCGTGTTGTACGCCGCCAGCGTCGGCGATCGTCTGGTATCACTGGCGCTGTCCAGTGGCCGGGTGCGCTGGTCGCGGGATATCGGCAGTCGCACCGGGCTGACGTTCAATCCGGGGCAGTTGTTCGTGACCGATCGCAGTAGCCACGTTCTGGCCACCAACCGCCGTAGCGGCGCCACCATCTGGAACAACGAGGCGCTGGCCTATCGCAACCTCACGCAACCGGTGATGTACAAGTCGTACGTGATGGTGGCCGATTACGAGGGCTATCTGCACTGGATGATTCCGGAGGACGGCACCCCGATCGGCTACGCCGACGTGATGGGCGAGCCGATCCGCTCCGCGCCGATTGTGGTCGGTGACCGGATTCTGCTGCTCGGCGCCGAGGGCACGGTGGTCGCGGTCGAGGGCATCTTCCCCGACGACGCCGACGACTGAACCGGAACAACGCTGACATGCAGCCGGATCTGCCGGTGGTAGTGCTGGTCGGACGGCCCAACGTCGGCAAATCCACCCTGTTCAACCGCCTGACCGACACGCGGGACGCCCTGGTGGC
Source organism: Spectribacter acetivorans (assembly GCF_031846305.1). Lineage (NCBI taxonomy): Bacteria > Pseudomonadati > Pseudomonadota > Gammaproteobacteria > Salinisphaerales > Salinisphaeraceae > Spectribacter > Spectribacter acetivorans. The sequence continues at coordinate 25,719 of NZ_JAVRHY010000011.1, read as the reverse complement.
CGATCGGCCCGGGGTCACCCGCGATCGGCAGTACGGCGTGGTGCGTACGGGCGAACGCCGTTTCCTGGTGGTCGACACCGGCGGGCTGGGCGTGGACGACGCCGAAATCGATGCCCTGGCCGCCGCGCAGACCGACGTGGCGCTGGCCGAGGCCCACGCCGTGGTGTTCCTGGTGGACGGCCGAGACGGACTGCTGCCCGGTGACATGGCGATTGCCGACCGGCTGCGGCACCTTACCGTGCCGGTCTACCCGGTGGTCAACAAGACCGAGGGCCGAACCTCGGAGGAGGCGGTGGCGGAATTCCATGCCCTCGGCATGGGCGCGCCCGACGCCATTTCCGCCTCTCATGGCGGCCGTATCGATGCCCTGGTTCAGCGCCTTGTGGCCGATCTCCCGCCCGGCACCGATCCCGACGACGGCGCGGCCGGCACCCGGCTGGCGGTGGTGGGGCGGCCCAATGCCGGCAAGTCCACGCTGGTCAATCGCCTGCTCGGCGAGAGCCGCATGCTGACCATGGACGCCCCGGGCACCACCCGTGACGCGGTGGCGGCCGAGTTCGAACACGACGGTGAGCGTTTCCGGGTGGTGGATACCGCCGGTATCCGGCGCCGGTCCCGTATCGATGATCCGCTGGAGAAATTCAGCGTTATCAAGGCGATGCAGGCCGCGGAATCAGCCCATATCGTGGTGATCATGGTGGACGCCCAGCGTGGCCTCGAGGCGCAGGACGTGCGGCTTCTCGGGCTCATGGTCGACCTGGGCCGGGCAGTGGTGCTGGCCATCAACAAGTGGGATGGCCTGGATCAGGACCGCCGCCGGGCGCTGCGCGAAGACCTGCGCCGCCGGCTGGTGCATCTGGATTTCATGACCATCTGCACCATTTCGGCCAAGCATGGTTCCGGCCTGCGGGAGTTGATGGCCGCGATACGCGAGGCCCGCGATGCCGCCGGGGCCGATCTGTCCACCGGGGCGCTGACGCGGGTGCTCGAGCAGGCGGTACTGGCCCATGCGCCGCCCGCGCTGCACGGGCGGCGGATCAAGCTGCGATACGCCCACCAGGGCGGGCGCAATCCGCCCCGGATCGTGATTCACGGTAACCAGACCGATCGGCTTTCGGCCGAATACAAGCGCTATCTGATGCGCCGCTTCCGCGATGCCTTCGGTCTGCGCGGCACGCCGGTGGAGCTCGTTTTCCGGACCGGGGACAACCCCTACGACAAACGCGGGTCCGCGTCGCCGCGAAAGCGCTGACGCCGTGGTGCCGGTGTTCGCCGCCTACGGGCGGTTGTCGGCGGCGCGAACCGGTGCCTGCCGTACGTCGATCAGATAGTCCTTGGCGCCGGGCATGAAGGACGGTTTCTCGCCGTCGATATAGAACTGCCAGACCTCGACCTGCAGTTGCTTTTCCGACGGCTGGCGACGCCAGCCCACCACCAGGCCGTCGTTGCTGTGCACGAAGTGCAGGCGCCGGATCTGCATCCAGATCATGGCGTCGTCGACATTGTCGAAGTGGCGCTGACCTTCCTCCAGTTTCACCCGCGTCATGCCCTCGTGCGGCTGCCAGCCCTCCGGTTCGCCCTCGTAATGCAGGCCGAGGCTGCCGGCCCAGCGCTCCTGACGCGGCTCCAGAACCGCCCAGCGCGTGGCGCCGTTCCAGCTATAGGTTCGCAGGCGGCCCGGCCCGGCGCCGATGATCATCTTGCCGGCCGGTGTATTGGCGACAACTTCCGTGCCGTTGGGCAGCGCGATCTCGGTATGGTCGGGCACCGGCGGCGCCTGGCGCGGCACGTCGGCGGCAGTGACTTGGGTTTCCCCGCCCTTGCTGGGCAGATCCACGGCCGCCGGCTTGGCCGGCTCCATACTCGCGCAGCCACCGAGCGTGGCCAGCACGAACAGGCCGCCAAGCGTCGCAGCGCGCCGGCGAGAGATCAGGGGTGTCGGTTGATTCCGCATGGGCATGTTCCGGGCCCGGGACGGTCGGTCGGGCCGCTTGTTGAAGGGACTCAGTTCAGGGTATCGGCGTTATCCGGTCAAACCTTATCACCACTGTCCGGGTCTTGCGCGATGGTACCGGTGACCCGGCAAACTAGCCCGCCCCGGCGAAGCCGGACTTGCATGTTGTCGCCGGGGCTGGCATCGGCCGCATCGGTGATCACCCGCTGCTGCTCGTCACGGACAATGGCATAGCCGCGGGTGAGTGTATTGAGCGGGCTGACCGCGTCCAGCGCCCGGGTGGCCAGCCGCCAGCGGTGGTGTTCATTGCCCAGCCGGGCCTGCATCGCCATGCCCAGACGCCGCTCCAGCCCCGCCAGTGAGGAACGGGCAACGCGCAGGGCGGTATCGGGATGATGACTCTGCAACCGCCGGGTCAGGCCGTGCAGCCGTTGGCCGGCTTCCTGATGCCGGCGCCGGGCCAGGCGCCGCAGACGCTGTTCCAGCTCATCCACGCGCTGCATCCGCTGTTCCAGGGTGCGGGCGGGATGGCGCCGCGCCAGGCGCGTGTGCAGGCCGGTCAGCCGCTGGTCCAGACGTGCCATCCGCCGCTGCAGGCTGGTGTGGCTGCGCCGCATCAGGGCACCCAGGCGCTGGTGCCATTCGTCCAGGTCGGGGCAGACCAGCTCGGCCGCGGCCGAGGGCGTAGCGGCGCGGACATCCGCGGCAAAATCCGCAATGGTGATGTCGACCTCGTGTCCCACACCGCTGATCACCGGCACCGGGCAGGCGCGCAGGGCCCGGGCCACGGTTTCCTCGTTGAAGGCCTGCAGGTCCTCGAGCGAGCCGCCGCCGCGCACCAGCAGCAGCACGTCGCAATCACCCCGTTCGCCGGCCCGTTCGAGCATCCGGACGATGTCGCCGGCCGCATTCGCGCCCTGAACGGCGGTGGGATAGATCACCACCCGGGCCACGGGATAGCGGCGCCGCAGTACCGAGAGGACATCCCGCAGGGCAGCCCCGGTGGCGGAGGTAACCACACCGATGCAGCGGGGCACTGGCGGAAGCGGGCGCTTGCGGCTGTCGTCGAACAGCCCCTCGTCGGCCAGCCGGTTGCGCAGCGCTTCGAAGGCGCGCTGCAGTTCGCCGGCGCCGGCATCCTCGAGATGCTCGATGATCAGCTGGAATTCGCCCCGGGCCGGGTACAGGCTCACGCGGGCCCGGGCCTGTACGCGGTCGCCGTCCTCGGGAGGTTGTGCGACCCGCCGGTTGCGGTTGGCGAACATGGCGCAGCGCACCTGGGCCTGGTCATCCTTGAGCGTGAAGTACCAGTGTCCGGAGCGCGGCCGGGCCAGATTCGAGACCTCCCCCTCGACCCAGAGCAGGGGAAAGCTGTGTTCCAGCAGTTCCCGGGCGGCGGTCACCAGTTCGGAAACCTGGTAGATGGTTCTGGTGCTGGCGGAATCGGTCATGGTCAATCGATGCGGCGGGCCTTTATAATCGCGCCTCGGCAAGCGCCCCGGTGTGGCGCGCTTCGGTTCCCGCGGCACGGTAGTCCCATGCGCATCAGCGAGCAAGCACTGACTTTCGACGACGTCCTGCTGACGCCGGCCTATTCGGACGTACTGCCGCGGGACGTGGACCTGTCCACCCGGCTGACGCGCGAGATCACGCTCAACATCCCGCTGCTGTCGGCTGCCATGGATACGGTCACCGAGGCCCGTCTCGCCATTGCACTGGCGCAGGAGGGTGGTATTGGCATCGTGCACAAGAGCATGACCGCCGAGGATCAGGCCGCCCATGTGCGCACGGTCAAGAAATACGAATCCGGGGTGATTTCCGACCCGATCACGGTCACGCCCTCGGCCACCATTCGCGAGGTGATCGAACTCACCCGCGCGCGGCGAATCTCCGGCGTGCCGGTGGTGGACGGCGACCAGCCGGTGGGCATCGTCACCAGCCGTGATCTGCGCTTCGAAACCCATTTTGACGCCCCGGTGACCAGCGTGATGACCCCGCGCGAGAAGCTGGTGACGGTGCGCGAGGGCGCCTCGCGCGACGAGATCCAGACGCTGCTGCATCGGCACCGCATCGAGAAGGTGCTGGTGGTCAGCGATGATTTCTCCCTGCGCGGCATGATCACGGTCAAGGACATCCAGAAATCCAGCGATTTCCCCAACGCCGCCAAGGACACCGGCGGCAGTCTGCGCGTGGGCGCCGCGGTGGGCACCAGCGCCGATACCGAGGACCGGGTCGCCGCCCTGGTGGAAGCCGGGGTCGACGTGATCGTGGTCGACACCGCCCACGGCCATTCGCGCGGGGTGATGAACCGGGTGGCGGCGATCAAGAAGCGCTGGCCGGATCTCCAGGTCATCGGCGGCAACGTGGGCACCGGCGAGGGGGCCGTCGCGCTGGCCGAGGCCGGGGCGGACGGGATCAAGGTGGGCATCGGGCCGGGCTCCATCTGCACCACGCGTGTGGTGGCGGGTATCGGCGTGCCGCAGATTTCCGCTGTTGCCAACGTGGCGGCCGCGCTGCGTGACAGCGGCGTGCCGCTGATCGCGGACGGCGGCATCCGTTATTCCGGCGATCTGGCCAAGGCAATTGCCGCCGGCGCCAACGGGGTAATGGTGGGCGGCATGTTCGCCGGCACCGAGGAGGCGCCCGGCGAGATCGAGCTCTACCAGGGGCGTTCGTACAAGTCCTACCGCGGCATGGGCTCGCTCGGGGCGATGAGCGGGGACTCGGGCTCCGCGGACCGCTATTTCCAGGATCCCAGCGAGGAAATCCAGAAGCTGGTGCCGGAAGGCATCGAGGGCCGCGTACCCTACAAGGGGCCGCTGGGGGGTATCGTGCACCAGCTGATCGGGGGGCTGCGGGCCTCCATGGGCTATACCGGCTGTAGCAGCATCGAGGAAATGCGCACCCGGCCGGTATTCGTGCAGATCACCGCGGCGGGCATCCGCGAATCCCATGTGCATGACGTGAGCATCGTCAAGGAAGCGCCCAACTACCGCGTCGACTGATTGCCGTGATTCGTGATTGGCCGCAGTGCCGCAACGGATCAGGAATCGCCAGTCACCAGTCACCAGTCACGTAAATGGATATCCACCAAGAAAAGATACTGATCCTGGATTTCGGGTCCCAGTACACGCAGCTGATCGCGCGGCGGGTTCGGGAGGCCGACGTCTACTGCGAAATCTACGCCTGGGACGCCCCGGAAGCGGCGATCCGCGAATTCGCCCCGGTGGGGGTAATCCTGTCCGGCGGCCCGGAATCGGTGACCATCGACGACGGTCCGCGGATTCCGCCGGTGGTGATCGAGCTGGGGGTACCCCTGCTGGGCATCTGCTACGGCATGCAGGCCATGGCCGCGCAGCTCGGTGGCGGCGTGGAAACCTCGGCCCAGCGCGAATTCGGATACGCCCGGGTGCGGGCGCGCGGGCATTCCCGCCTGCTGACCGACATTCAGGACCACATCAACGAGCAGGGCCACGGTCTGCTGGATGTGTGGATGAGTCATGGCGATCGGGTGACGCGGCTGCCGGACGGCTTCAAATCGATCGCCGAGACCGATGGCGCCCCCCTGGCCGGCATGGCCGATGACGAGCGCGGCTATTGCGGCCTGCAGTTTCACCCCGAGGTCACGCATACCAACCAGGGCAGCCGGATTCTGGCGCGTTTCGTGCGCGATATCTGCGCCACCGCCGGCACCTGGCGGTCGACCGACATCATCGCCGATCAGATTGCGCGGGTCCGCGCGCAGGTGGGTGAAGGCCGGGTGCTGCTGGGGTTGTCCGGCGGGGTGGACTCATCCGTGACCGCGGCGCTGCTGCACGAGGCCATCGGGGACCGGCTGGTCTGCGTATTCGTGGACAACGGGCTGCTGCGCCTGGGCGAGGCGGACCAGGTCATGGCGACCTTCGCCCAGCACATGGGCGTGAACGTGGTGGCGGTCAACGCCGAGCAGCGCTTTCTCGAACGGCTGGCCGGGGTGACCGACCCCGAGGTCAAGCGCAAGGCGATCGGCAACACCTTCATCGACGTGTTCGAGGAAAAGGCGGCCGAACTGGAAGGTATCGAGTGGCTGGCCCAGGGCACCATCTACCCGGACGTGATCGAGTCTGCCGGGGCCGCCACCGGCAAGGCGCACGTGATCAAGTCGCATCACAACGTCGGTGGCCTGCCGGAGGCGATGAAACTCAAGCTGGTGGAGCCGCTGCGCGAACTGTTCAAGGACGAAGTGCGCGCCATCGGGCTGGAACTGGGCCTGCCGCGCGACATGATCATGCGTCACCCGTTTCCCGGTCCCGGGCTGGGCGTGCGCATTCTCGGCGAGGTGCACAAGGAATACGCCGACAAGCTGCGCGCCGCCGACGCCATCTTCATCCAGAGTCTGCGCGACGCCGATCTCTACGATCAGGTCAGTCAGGCATTTGCCGTCTACCTGCCGGTCGCCAGCGTGGGTGTGATGGGCGACGGGCGCCGCTACGAGCACGTCATCGCGCTGCGCGCGGTGGAAACCATCGATTTCATGACCGCCCGCTGGGCCCATCTGCCCTACGAGTTTCTGGATGATGTCTCGCGCCGCATCATCAACGGCGTGGACGGCATCAGCCGGGTGGTCTACGACATCTCCGGCAAACCGCCGGCGACCATCGAATGGGAATAGGCCCTCGAGGCGGGTTCGGCGGACCGGTTGAAACCGGCCCTACCGCGCTGATGGGGCAAACGTAGGGCGGGCTTCAGCCCGCCATGGCGAATCTCGCAGCCGGGATGCGACCGCCGGCGAGCGGGCAACGTCGAGCGTCACCGGCTAGAGTGGACCGGATTCTCGTCCTTGTCGCGTTCGATTTTCGCGTAGGCCGAGTGGTTGTGGATGGACGAGAAGTGCCCGTTCGAGGCGCGGAGCAGGGGCCCGGCGCAGCCGGGATGCGACCGCCGGCGGACGAGCAACTTCGAGCGTCCCCGGCTAGTGGACCGGATTCTCGTCCTTGTCTCGCTCGATTTTCGCGTAGGCCGAATGATTGTGGATGGACGAGAAGTGCCCGTTCGAGGCGCGGAGCAGGGGCCCGGCGCAGCCGGGATGCGACCGCCGGCGTGCGGGCAACTTCGAGCGTCCCCGGCTAGTGGACCGGATTCTCGTCCTTGTCCCGCTCGATTTTCGCGTAGGCCGAATGATTGTGGATGGACTCGAAGTTCTCCGCCACCACCACATACCGCCGGAATCGCTCGTCCTCGTTGAGCTTCGCGGCGATGTCGCGCACCAGATCCTCGACGAACTTCGGGTTCTCGTAGGCGCGCTCGGTGACCACCTTTTCGTCCGGCCGCTTGAGGATGCCGTAAAGCTCGGACGAGGCCTGGCTTTCGGCCAGCTCGATGAGCTCCTCCAGCCAGAAGAACTCGTCGGCGCGCACCGTGATGTTCACGTGCGAGCGCTGGTTGTGGGCCCCGTACCGGGAAATCTTCTTGGAACAGGGGCAGAGCGTGGTCACCGGCACCTGAACGTTGACGTACATGTCGCTGCTGTCGCCCTTCTGTTCGCCCCGGAAGGTGACTTCGTAGTCCATGAGGCTGGTCACGCCGGTGGCCGGCGCGGCCTTTTCGATGAAGTAGGTGAACGACATCTTGATGTCGCCGTTGTCGGCCTCCAGGCGCTGGGTCATTTCGTGCAGCATGTCGCGGAACGATCCCACGGTGATTTCGCGCTCGTGGCTGTTGAGAATCTCAACGAAGCGCGACATGTGGGTGCCCTTGAAGTGATGGGGCAGGTTTACGTACATGCTGAACGTGGCGACCGTGTGCTGGTCGCCGCCCGAGCGTTCGCGGATGCGCACGGGATGGCGAATGTCGCGGATGCCCACCTGATTGATGGGAATCCGGCGCGGATCGGGGCGGCCCTGGACGTCCTCGATGGGCTCGCCGTCCAGGTTGTTGATCTCCTGGGAAGCAACGGTCATGCAGTCACCTTGAATCTGGGGGAGACCGGACGGGCGCGGCATGCCGTCATCCGGTGTTCACAGTTTAACCGATCGGTTCAGGCCGGCACAAAGCAATCAACCCGGCGGCCAGTCGAAACTACGTCCGGCCAGAATATGGAGATGCAGGTGGAACACGCTCTGGCCCACGTCCGCGCCGTTGTTGGTGACCAGGCGGAAGGCCTCGCCGTAGCCCTCGGCGCGGGCGATGTCGCCGGCCTTGAGCATCATGTGGCCCAGCAGGGCCTGGTCGTCCGCGTCGGCGTCGGCGAGCTTTTCGATCGGCTTCCTGGGGATCAGCAGCAGGTGCAGCGGTGCCTGCGGATTGACATCGCGGAAGGCCAGGCACTGGTCGTCCTCGTAGACGATGTCGGCATCGATCTCGCGGTTGATGATCTTGCTGAAGATGGTATCGGCCATGGCTTGGCTCCCCGACGATGGTGTGCAGTGGACGGATGGTAACGCGGGGCCGCGGCGCATACCATAAGGCGCTGATATTCCTTCGGTAACGCGAATGGGCGAGGAACAATGCGGCTGATCGAGATCACGGTGCCGGCGGGGGACGCCGAACGTGTGGCCGACCTGGCCCGGGCGCACGAGGTGGTGGATTGCTGGTGGCCGCAGGCCGACAGCGACCGCCAGGGCATTCGCGTCCTGGTGCATGAGGAGTCGCTGCAGGCGCTGCTCGACGCACTGCAGGCGCCGGCGGAATCACGCGACTGGCGCATCGTGCTGCAGATGCCCGAAGCCGTGCTGCCGCGCGAGGAGACCGATAAGCCGCAGTCGTCCAACGGCAGCGGCGGCCGCAGCCGCGAAGAATTGTTCAACGAAGTGGAACGCGGCGCCCGCATTGACCTCAATTTCTTTCTGCTGACCGGGCTGTCGGCGGTGGTCGCCGCTATCGGCATGGTCGAGAACAACGTGGCGGTAGTCATTGGCGCCATGGTGATTGCGCCGCTGCTGGGACCCAATATCGCGCTGGCCCTGGGGGCCTCGCTGGGGGACCGTCAGCTCATGGCCCGGGCCGCGGCAGCCACCGGTTGCGGTCTTGTGCTGGCCGGTGCGGTTGCCTTCGGGCTGGGCCTGATTATGGGTGGGAATTTCGAGGCGGCGACGGAGTTGACCAGCCGCACGGATGTCGGTCCGGCCGGGGTCGCGCTGGCGCTGGCGTCCGGGGCGGCGGCGGTGCTGTCGCTGACGACGGGTGTTTCCGCGGCCCTTGTGGGCGTGATGGTGGCGGTGGCCCTGCTCCCCCCGGTGGCGGCGGTCGGGCTGATGCTGTCGGCGGCAAACTGGTCGGCAGCGGCCGGCGCGGCATTGCTCCTGGCCGTGAACATCGTCTGCGTGAACCTGGCCGCCAACCTCGTGTTCCGCTGGCAGGGGGTGAAGCCGCGCTGCTGGATCGAGGCCCGCTCGGCGCAGCAGTCGGGCCTGGTGGCAATGGGAGTCTGGCTGGTTTGCCTGTTAGTGTTGTCGGCGGTCATCGGCCTGCGCATGGTGGTCTGACGCGGCCGGTTTAGAATAAGGGCATCGGGGTCGGCGGCGAACGCGACCGACCGGGTCGGGCAACGGGGAGCGAGTGACATGAAATATCTGGTTACCGGGGGCACCGGCTTCATCGGCCGTTTTCTGGTGGAGCGCCTGCTCAAGCGGCGCGGCTCGCGGGTCTACGTGCTGATGCGCAAGGCCAGCGCGGACAAGTACGACGCCCTGCGCGAGCGCCTGGGCGTGTCCGAGGAGCGCCTGATTCCGGTCTGGGGAGATATCACCCGCCAGGGGGTGACCGACGCCGCCACGCGCAAATCGCTGGCCGGGGAGATCGACCACGTCTTTCACCTGGCGGCGGTCTACGACATGGGCATGTCGGATGCGGTGGCCGACCGCGTGAACAACGAGGGCACCCGCAACCTGGTGGATTTCGCCAACCAGCTGGGTGGCAAGGTCCGTCTGCACCATATGTCGTCGGTGGCCGTTGCCGGGGCCGAATTCGACGGCGTGTTCAGCGACGAGATGTTCGACGAGGGTCAGCCCCTGCGGCATCCCTACTACCGCACCAAGTTCCAGTCCGAAAAGATCGTGCGCGAGCACGCCCAGGTCCCCTGGCGGGTGTATCGCCCCGGCATGGTGGTGGGACACAGCGAAACCGGGGAGATGGACAAGGTCGACGGGCCCTACTATTTCTTCAAGGCGATCCAGGCCATCCGCGACCGGGTACCGAAATGGATGCCGCTGCTTGGCATCGGCGGCGGGCAGATGCCGATCGCGCCGGTGGATTACGTGGTGGATGCCACCGATCGCATCGCCCATCTGGAAGCGGATAAATGGGACGGCCGGGCCTACTTCCTGCTGCAGAAGAATCCGCCGTCAGCCGGCGAGATGCTGGCGACGTTCATGGAAGCCGCCCACGGGCCCAGTTTCGTGCGCCAGCTGCCCACCCAGGAGATTCCGGCGGGATTCGAGCAGACCTTTCGCCAGATTGCCGGGCGGGTGCCGATGGCCCGCACGCTGGAAAAGCAGTTGTCATCGGCGCTCGGCGTGCCGCTGTCGATTCTGGGCTACGTCAACAACCGCACGGAATTCGACGATCGCAACACCCGTAGTGCCCTGCGCGGCAGCAAGGTCAAGTGCCCGCCGCTGGCGGATTATGCCGAGACGCTCTGGCGTTACTGGGAACTGCACATGGACTACGACGTCAAGGTGCCCAAGCGCCTGATGACGCGGGTCCGCGGCAAGGTGGTGCTGATCACCGGCGCTTCATCGGGTATCGGCTTCATCACCGCCAAGAAACTGGCCAAGGGCGGCGCCAAGGTGTGCCTGGTGGCCCGCAATCGCGACAAGCTGGCGGAGACGCAGGAAATCATTGCCAAGATGGGCGTTGAATCCTGGACCTATCCCTGCGACCTGAACAACATGGAAGCCATAGACGCGATGGCCGAGAAGGTGCTGGCCGACCACCACCACGTGGATATCCTGATCAATAATGCGGGGCGGTCGATCCGGCGCTCGGCGTTCGAGTCGTTCGACCGGTTTCATGACTACGAACGCACCATGCAGCTGAACTATTTCGGCGCGGTGCGGCTGATCATGGCGCTGCTGCCGGGCATGGGCAAACGCCGCACGGGGCAGATCATCAACATTTCCAGCATCGGCTGCCTGACCAACGTGCCGCGATTCTCGGCCTACGTGGCCAGCAAGTCGGCCCTGGATGCCTTCTCCCGCTGCATTTCCGGGGAGGTGGCGTCACGCAACATCGACATCACCACCATCTACATGCCGCTGGTGCGCACCCCGATGATCGCGCCGACCAAGCTCTACGACTACGTGCCGACCCTCACGCCCGAGCAGGCGGGGGACATGGTGGTATCGGCGGTGATCGAGCGGCCCAAGCGCATCGCCTCGCCACTGGGCACTACGGCTCAGGTCAGCTACGCGCTGTGGCCCAAGGTCAACGACTATGTGCTGAACAAGGCCTTCCACATGTTCCCGTCCTCGGCGGTGGCGCGAGGCAAGCGTCCGGGCACCGAGGAGGAAAAGCCCACCCTGCGCGGCATGGTGATGGCCGCGCTGCTGCCGGGGCCTTACTGGTAGGGCGCACAGGCGCGCCCGGCGCGGTGGCCGTCGGGCGTCAGGAAGCCTCGGCGGTGGCCACGTCCCGGCGTTCGGCCACGGCCTTGGCCAGTTCCGCCAGCAGCGGCTCGGTGTCCGCCCAGGACAGGCAGGCATCGGTCACGCTCTTGCCGTATTCCAGCTCGTCGGGCGCGCCCAGTGACTGGTTACCCTCGCTGAGGTGGGATTCGATCATCACGCCGAACACGGCGCGCGAGCCTGCCGAAATCTGGCCGGCCACATCGTGCCCGACTTCCAGCTGCTTCTTGTGCTGCTTGCGGCTGTTGGCATGCGAGAAGTCGATCATCAGGTGGCCGGGCAGCCCGGCATTCTCCAGCTGCGCCACGGCGCCGGTCACGGCGTCGGCGTCGTAGTTGGGGCCGTTGCTGCCGCCACGCAGGATGATGTGCGTATCCGGGTTGCCGCTGGTGGCAAAGATGGCCGAGTTGCCGGCCTTGGTCAGCGACAGGAAATGATGCGGGTGATGCGCGGCGCCCACCGCGTCGACCGCCAGCTTGATGGAGCCGCCGGTGCCGTTCTTGAACCCCACCGGGCAGGACAGGCCGGAGGCCAGTTCGCGATGGCCCTGGCTTTCCGTGGTGCGGGCGCCGATGGCGCCCCAGGCGACCAGGTCGGCCAGGTACTGCGGGGTGATCAGGTCGAGGAATTCCACCCCGGCCGGCATGCCCTGATCGGCCAGATCCAGCAGCAGCTTGCGGGCCAGATGCACGCCCTTGTTGATGTGGAAGGAGTCATCCAGGTCCGGATCGTTGATCAGACCTTTCCACCCGACCGTGGTCCGGGGCTTTTCGAAATAGACCCGCATCACGATCAGCAGGTCCTTGCGGTAAGCGTGGCGCGCGGCCATGAGCTTTTCCGCGTATTCCCGCGCGGCCGCCACGTCATGGATGGAGCAGGGTCCCACCACCACCAGCAGGCGGTCGTCCCGGCCCTGCAGGATGTCCTGAATCTGGGTGCGGGCGTTGTGTACCGTTTCGGCCGCAGCGTCGGTAATGGGCAATTCGTCAATCAGCGCGTCGGGGGTGACGAGCTCCTTGATGCCCTTGATCCGGAGGTTGTCGGTTTCGTACATCATGATGAGCGTGGCAATAGCGCGGTGCGCGGGTTCAAAGGCCGCGTATCCTAGCAGATTCAAGGGACCCCACCCGGGGTCCCAGGCCGGACTGGCAATACGAAGGCGCCGAACGCGGTCCATACAGGCGCAGAGCCGATTCCGGCACCGCGACGGAGATAATGCCGATGACCTTCACCCGCCTGTTGCTCGTGGCCGGCATCGCCGGCTTGCTGACCGCCTGGTTCCTGCTGGACCCCGGCCGCTGGCTGGGCGGGGCTTGCGAGGGGCAACTTTTCTCGCTGGCCTGCCTGGATGCCCAGCGGGGTGCCATCGAGGGCCTGCGCCAGGAAATGCCGGTACTGCTGGCGGCGGCCTTCTTCACCGTGTACGTGCTGGTGACGGCCCTGTCGATTCCCGGTGCGGCGGTGATGACCCTGGCTACGGGGGCGGTATTCGGCCTGGGCTGGGGACTGCTGATCGTGTCGTTTGCCTCCAGCGTGGGCGCCACCCTGGCGTTCCTGGTCGCCCGCTTCCTGCTGCGCGACGGGGTGCAGCGCCGGTTCGGTCGGCGGCTGACGGCGATCAACCGCGGGGTCGAGAAGGACGGGGCGTTCTACCTGTTCGCCCTGCGTCTGGTGCCGGCGTTCCCGTTCTTCGTGATCAACCTGGCGATGGGGCTGACGCCCATCCGCACGGCCACATTCTATGTGGTCAGTCAGATCGGCATGCTGCCCGGCACCGTGGTGTACGTGAATGCCGGCACCCAGCTGGGGCAGGTGGAGTCCCTGGGCGGCATCCTGTCGCCGGGACTGATCGGGTCGTTCGTGCTGCTGGGGCTGTTTCCGCTGGTGGCCCGCAAGGGGCTGGAGTGGTTTCGCAGCCGTCAGGCGCTGCGCGGCTACCGGCGCCCGGCCCGGTTCGACCGCAACCTGATCGTGATCGGCGCGGGCTCGGGCGGGCTGGTGGCGGCCTACATCGCCGCGGCGGTCAAGGCGAAGGTCACCCTGATCGAGCGCGACCGCATGGGCGGCGATTGCCTGAATACCGGCTGCGTGCCGTCCAAGGCCCTGCTGAAAACGGCCCGCTTTCTGCACGACGTCAAGCGCAGCGAGGCATTCGGCGTGCATACCGCGTCGGCGGAATTCGACTTCGGCCAGGTGATGGACCGGGTCCGCGACGTGGTGGGTCGCATCGAGCCGCATGACTCGGTGGAACGCTACGAGGGGCTGGGGGTGGAATGTCTGCAGGCCAGCGCCCGCCTGGTCGATCCCTGGACGGTGGAACTCGACGACGGTCGGCGGCTGACCGCCCGGGCCATCGTGCTGGCCACCGGCGCCGAGCCCCTGATACCGCCGATCGAGGGCATCGAGTCGGTGGCGGTGCTGACCTCCGACAACCTCTGGGATCTGCGGGAACTGCCCGAACGTCTGGTGGTGCTCGGCGGCGGCCCCATCGGCTGCGAGATGACCCAGGCCTTCGCACGGCTGGGAAGCCGGGTAACCCAGGTGGAAATGCTCGACCGCCTGATGATGCCGGAAGACCCGGAAATTGCGGCTGGCCTGCAGCAGCGCCTGGAAGCCGAGGGCGTGGATGTGCGCACCGGCCACCGCGCCGTCGCGGTGCGGGTGACTGATGGCCGGCAGGTGCTGGTTTGCGAGCATGGCGGCGAGACGATGGAAATCGAGTTCGACCGGCTGCTGGTGGCCGTGGGGCGCGCTGCGCGGCTGGAGGGGTTCGGGCTGGCGGAACTGGGCATCGAGGCAGACCGCACCATCGGCGTCAACGAGTTCCTGCAGACGACTATCCCCACTATCTACGCCTGTGGCGATGCCATTGCGCCCTACCAGTTCACCCACGTGGCGGCGCACGAGGCCTGGTTCGCGGCGGTCAACGGGCTGTTCGGCACGTTCCGGAAATTCCGGGTGGATTACTCGGTGATCCCCTGGGTGACGTTCACCGACCCGGAGATCGCCCATGTCGGCCATAACGAGACCAGTGCGGCGGGCGAGGGCATCGAGTACGAGGTGACCACCTACGGCATCGACGATCTGGACCGGGCCATCACCGACAGTGATGCCCGGGGCCTGGTGAAAGTGCTCACCGAGCCGGGCGCGGACCGGGTGCTTGGCGCCACCATCATGGGCCCGCATGCCGGTGAGCTGATCGCCGAGTTCGTGACCGCGATGAAGCAGGGGATCGGCCTGAACAAGATCCTCGGCACCATCCACGCCTACCCCACGTATGTCGAGGCCAACAAGTTCGCGGCCGGCGAGTGGAAACGCGCACATGCGCCGGCGTGGGCACTCGCATTTCTGTCGCGGTTGCATGCCTGGCGCCTGTGATCCCGCGCCGGTGCTGACTCGGGTTGGTCGTTGACCTGCCGATGACACGCCCCGGTTGGACAATCGCTATTTCTCCGAGGAGGATGGTGGGGCCGGGTGAATCCGTTGTTGAACGGGTTGCCCGGCTGCACGGAGGAAGCCGGTCCGTCCTGAGGGCGAATCGGGCCGTGCCGGAGGAGCGATAACAACCGATCAGGAGCGAACGCCAATGAGCATCAAGTCTTTTGTTGAGTCGTTGAAAGGCGGCGGTGGAGGCGCAGGTGACGTGTCCATTCATCCGGCCATCGATAACGGCATCAAGCCGGGATCGGACAATTTTCAGGGCGGCACCCTGTTGTGCCACTGTTCCAGCAATCCCGTGAAGGTGTCGGTCGGCGCGCAGACCGCCCATAACCACGCCTGCGGGTGCACCAAGTGCTGGAAGCCGGAGGGCGCACGATTCTCACTGGTCGCGGTGGTTTCCCGCGATGCGGTGTCGGTGGCCGAGAACGGCGACAAGACGGCGATCGTGGATGAAAGCGCCCCCATTCAGCGCCACGCCTGCAAGGAGTGCGGGGTGCACATGTTCGGTCGCATCGAGAATACCGACCATCCCTTCTACGGGCTGGATTTCGTGCACACCGAGCTGTCGCCGGAGTCCGGCTGGTCGGCCCCGCAGTTTGCCGCATTCGTGTCCTCGATCATCGAGTCGGGGGAGAATCCGGACAACATGGACGCCGTGCGCACCCGGCTGCGTGAGCTCGGGCTCGAGCCGTACGACTGCCTGGCGCCGCCGCTGATGGACCTTATTGCCACCCACACGGCGAAAAAGTCCGGCGCGTTGCCGGCCTGATCCGGGCCTTACAGGTCAGTCCTCGCTGAACGGGGCCGGCGCACGAGCGTCGGCCCCGTTTTCGTTGCAGCACACAGAAAGCGGCGTCTGGTTCCGCTTTCGACGTAGAATTCGCGCCCATGATGGCGCTTGTTCTCGCGGGTATCGCGCTGGCGGCGGCCACGCTGTCCGGCCTCACCGGGCTCGGTGGCGGCACGTTGCTGATCGCGGCGATGTACGCGCTGGGGTTCACGCCGGCGGTGGCGGTACCGCTGCATGCCGCGGTCCAGCTGGTGTCCAACGCCGCTCGGGTGGTGGCCTATCTGCCCCACGTGCGGTGGTCGGGTTTCGCGCTGTTTCTGGTGGGAGCGTTGCCGGCACCGTTCGCGCTGGCGCCGCTGGTTGTGGCAGTGCCGGCGGATGTGGTGCGTATCACGATGGCCGCATTCCTGCTGCTGGCCCTGGTGCCGGGGTGGCTGACATGGCTGCGCCTGGCCGGCGCATCGGGCCTGGTGGTGGCAGGCGCGCTTTCGGGTGGCCTGGGCACGGTGGTCGGCGCCACGGGGCTGATCATCGCGCCGTTCTTCCTCGACCGCGGATGGCCGAAGGAGACCGTCATCGCCACCATGGCGGTATGCCAGGCGGCGGGCCACGCGGCCAAGATTCTGGCCTTCGCCGTGGCAGGATTCGGGCTGGACGGGCAGCTGGACCTGCTCTGGCCGATGGCCCTGGCAGTAGTGGCGGGCACGGCACTGGGACGCTGGCTGATCGGGCTGGTCGACGAGAGCCGCTTCCGCTGGCTGGTGAAGATGATTCTGCTGGTGCTGGCGTGTCAGTTGGGTATCGACGGCGCGATCGGGCTGGTGCAACAGGGAGGAACGCAATGAGCGAGGTGAGCCCCGCCGACATCGAGCGGATGATTGCCGACAACGTCGACCTGGCGGAGGGCTTCCGGTTCGAGGTCCTCGACCTGACCGATGGCGCGCGGGTCAAGCTGCACTACAACGACCGCATGCTGCGCCTCGGGGGGACGATTTCCGGGCCGGTGCTGATGATGCTTGTCGATACGGCCATGTACGCAGCGGTGATCGCCCACGCCGAGCATGGGCAGTACGGGGTGACCAGCCATCTGAACATCGAGTTCCTGCGTCGCCCGCCGCCGGCTGACCTGATCGCGGAGGCCAGGCTGCTGCGCGTGGGCCGCCGGCAGGTAACCGGCACCGTGGTGATCCACAGCGAGGGTGAGTCGCGCCCGGTGCTGCATGCCACCGGCGGCTATTCACTGTTCCCGCCGGTGCGCGGTGCCTGACTACCAGTCGCCGGCCGCCCGGCGGGCAATGTCGTTGGCTGGGCGGGCCAGTAGGCCCGACGCGGTGGCCCGGACCTCGTAGCGGGCCCCGTCACGCATGGGCAGATAGGTGGCGCTGCCGTAACTGGCATCCACCATCGGCAGCCAGGCCGGGTGGCGCTCGGCCCAGGTCCAGAGATCCAGGCCGGCGTCGTCGGTTAGCTGGTGCACGCTGCGCAGGCGGTACTGTTCGTCCTCGGCGGTGCGATAGCGGCCGGTCAGCCGTTCCAGCCGGTAGCGCGGTTCCAGTCCGAACAGCACCAGCGGTGTGTGCCATTTCAGAAATCTGGCATCCAGCTGCCACTGGTCCCCGGCCAGTTCGTAGACCCGCGCGGGCGCCTCGGGCAGTTCCAGGCGGGCGCGAAACCGCTGGTCCGCGAGTTGCTCGAACGCGAGGGTGGCAACCGGATGCTCCGCGCTGAGCCGCTGGTAGGTCAGTAGATTGAAACCGATGGCGCCAAGAAGGGCCGCGAGGCCCAGGCTGGTGCATCCGAACAGACCATTGCGCAGCGCCGCTCCCGGGCGTCGGCGTAAGCGGGCACCGCCCAGGGCGAGAAAGAACAGGCCGACGGCCCCCAGCAGGCCGATAATGAAAACGGGATCCGGCATCGCAGACCATTCGAGGTGATCGCGGGTCGAGTCTACACCGGGTGCGGCCCTGGCCGGTCAATCAGGGGTCGCACCGGTCAGGTGCTTCAGCCGGTCGCGCAGGGTAGCGGCGTCCAGCCCGCCGATGATCAGTGTCTTGGCGGGGGTGGTGGCGCCGCGGCTGATCCGCACGTCAGCCGGCGATAACGCCAGCTGTTGGGCAATCAGCGCGATCACGGCGGCGTTGGCTCGTCCCCTATCGGCTGGCTGGCGTACCCGTAGCTTCAGCCGATGACCCAGCCAGCCCGCGATTTCGGTGCGCGAGGCGCCGGGCACGACCTTGACCGGCAAGGTCACAGTTCTGGCCTGTTTCATGCCTGGTATTGGTGCGTCCTGATTCGTTGCCCGGCCGTATGCGGTAGGCTGGCACTTGATGCGGCCCGGTGCTCACACGGGAGTTGCTCGAATGATAAATCGGATCTTCGGCTTGGCAGTACTGATGCTGACCGGCGTCGGAATGGCGTCGGCGGACACCGAGTATGCGGCGCCGGGCTCGCTGTTCGAGGTGGAAGGCCATCGCATGCACCTGCACTGCACGGGGCAGGGCGCCCCAACGGTGGTGCTGGATTCCGGGCTGGGTGGGACGTCCCTCGACTGGTCGCGGGTGCAGCCATGGCTGTCCTACAGCAACCGCGTCTGCAGCTATGACCGCCCGGGCTATGGCTGGAGCCGGGCCACCCCGGGGACGCGCAGTAGCGCGGTGATCGCGCGTGAGCTGCACAAGTTGCTGCAGCAGGCGGATGAGGCGCCGCCCTACGTCCTGGTCGGTCACTCCTTCGGCGGCTGGAACATGCAGTTGTTCGAGCATCAGTATCCGGAGGATGTGGCCGGTCTGGTGCTGGTTGATGCCAGCCAGGCGCGCCAGATCGAGCGCTACGAGCAGGCCGGCACGGCCGTGGCGCCGCGGGGCCGTTTCATGGTGTTCTCGCCGGCCACCATTCCGCCGGCCCTGCCGGCTGGTATCCGGGCAGTGGTGGAGCATCTGACCTATCGTGCGGTGACCAATCGCACCGTCCATACCGAGCTGGCGGCATTCCGCGACAGCGCGCTGCAGGTGCAGCAAACCAGTCTGCCGCCGGAACTGCCGTTGGTGGTGGTCTCGCGGGGGCGCCCGATCCGCTCGGCCAACGCCTCGGCGGTGGCGTCCGAAGAGTTATGGCGCGACATGCAGCAGGAATTCGTCGAGTCCCACCCGGGGGCCGTGCATCTGGTGGCGCAGCACAGCGGCCACCACGTGCATCTGGAACAGCCCGGAGTGGTTGCCGGCGCCATTTGTATCGCGATCCAGATGGCGCGGGCCGGTGAAACGCGGCGTCTGCCGCGGGGATGGCTGGAACAGCGATGTCTCAATCCGCTACGCAGCGCAAGCGTCTACCTGCCGGCGCGCTGACGCGGGCGCTGCTGAGCGTCGTGCTGGCCACCGCTGTTGCGGCCTGCACCCAGGACCCGAGCGCCGCCGATCTGCGCTATGCGCGATCGACGGACAAGCCGGTTGCCGATGTGATGATTGATCTGGAGCTGGCGATCACCCAGGAGAATTTCGCAATCACCGCCCGCAACAATCTGGGCGACCCCATTCGCCGGCGCGGCCACCCGGATTTTCCGGATGCGCACATCGTCAGTTTCTGCAATCTGGAGTACGCCCGCCGCGCCATCGATATCGACCCGGCGCTGATGGTGTACATGCCCTGCAAGGTCACTGTGCTGGCGCAGGGCGAGACGGTTCTGATCCAGACCTACCTGCTGCCGGAAGCGCTCGCGGCCGAGGGCGCGGCCGGATTCGCGCGTGAGGTCAACTCGATTCTGCGCGGTATCGTGGACTTCGCGGCCTCGGGCGACTGAACCTTCGACACCGTGGCGTTGTAGCTGCGGCGCAGGATATCGCTGACCAGGGTGCGCGTGGCCCGCCGCCAGGCTTCATTGGTGTTGCTGCGCATGTCCACCGAGCCGCCGGCCAGATCGATGCCGGTATCAACCTCGCGGATGACCGCGTTGATGTTGAGGATCAGGCTGCTGACTTTCTGGGCCCAGCCGACCAGGACCAGGTCCGCATCGAGCTGGCGCGCGATGTCGAGTTCGCAGCCGTTGCAGCGGTGGAGGTAGCGATACCGCTGCCGGGCCTGGTCGATGGCCGACGCCGCCGGGGCGACGTCCACCGGGCAGAATGCGGGCAGATTGGCGAGAAGCTTGCGGGCGCGCTCGGTGGCACGTCGTGCCCTGGCGATATCCTCGGCCTGCCGCCCTTCGATATCCGCCTGGACGCTGGAGTCGAGCAGATCGAAGGGCAGGATCGCCACGCTGCGGCAGTCGCGGTCCGACGCCTGGGCGATGGTGCCCAGGGTCAGGCCGCCCGCCATCAGCGTGAGCGCGGCCAGTTGCCGGCCCCGTAACCGGATCAGCTATCGCCCGCCGGCTGCACGCCGGTCAAACGAAGGGATTCCTCGATCAGGGGTTGGTCACCCTCCGCCGCGGGGACTCGCGTGCGGATTTCATACACTTCGCCCGGAATCGATTCGGAGACGATGAACTCGTACACCTTGCCACGGTAGGGGGCCATTTGCGGCCGGTCTTCGTCCTGATAGGGCATCAGCCGGATCTTCTGGGCCGAGACCTGCTTTCCGTCGTAATCGACCGTGACCGTCTCCACCTCGGACTCGTGCTCCAGCGCCAGCTTTACCTGCTTCTGGAAGAAGCGCCAGGAGCCGCCGGTCAGGCGATCCATTTCCGCCACGTCGCGCTGCAGGAACATCATGATCACCGGATTCCCGCGTGCCGAGGGCACCTTACGCACGTAATCGTTGTCGTCGCCGCTGTCGTAATCGAACGATACATTGCGCGCCTTGGCTTCCGCGCCGGGCTTGCTGGTCATGCGGATGCCTTCGTCGAGGTCATCCTCGCCGGCCTTGGTGGCCCGCTTGGTCAGCTGGTATTCGTAGATCATCGGGCCGCTCGCCCCGTCCAGATGATTCTCCAGAAACAGCAGCTGGTTGGCTTGTGAGAATTCGTCGTCGGTGGTTTCGGCTGCCGCCATGCCGGTAGGCACTGCCAGCGCAGCGGCCAGCAGGCAGCTCAGGGTATGTCGCTTCACATCATCCTCCGTGGTGTCGCGTGTCTGCGATGCGTTATCGATGTATCAGTCGTCGTCATCCGGCACGGACTTGTCGCTTTCCGTGAGCGGTACCAGGGGTACGTTGTAATCGGCCAGAATGGACTCGATTTCGTCGCGATTGTCGCGGATCAGGTTGGATACGGTCTCCATCCATTCGTTCTCGCCGTAGCGTACCGCCATCCGGATGGGGAACGAAACGGCCAGACCCTCGTCGGGTTCGAAGGGAACGACACGCAGCTTGGGTGTGTCGATCTGCTGGGCGTAATACCCGCCGATCGGCCCCCAGAGCATGACGATATCCAGGTCGCCGTTGACCAGCTCGTTGCGGATCACGTCACCCGGGTCGAAATCGCGGCTGCCGGACTGGGTGCGGTAGCCCACCAGGTTGGTGAGCATGCCGTTGCGCTGCAGCCAGGTGACCGGCGGCGACTTGGTGAACCCGCCGATGCGCAGGTTCTCCCGCTTGTCGGCCGGCAGATCGAGCAGATCGGCGGGCTCCTGGACGTCGTCCAGCCCGGTGCCTTCCGGGAACACCATCACGTAGGTGGACCGGAAGTAGGCCGGCGTGGTCTGGCCAACCTCGAAGCCGGAACCGGCCGACAGCACCACGTCGCAGGCATAGCGGTTCTTGTCGTCGAGGAAGTTCTTGAGCGAAACACGCCCGAAACCCATCTGCTGGGGCACCCAGTAATACTCGAGCGGCAGCCCCAGCTTGTCGGCGAACAGTTCGGCAATCTTGTTCTCGAACCCTTCGCCGGCCTCGTTGACCATGGGCATGTTGCTCGGATCGGCACAGGCCCGGAATGCCTCTCGCTCATCCGCGCCCACGGCGGCGGTGCCGAGCAGCGCGGCTACGATGCCGCCGATCCATGCCGGGTAACGTGTTTTCATTGGAATCCTCGCTTGCAATCTGGGTGAAGGTGGCTCGTTCGATGCAATGGCTTGCGGGCGCCGACGGTCCGGTTACAGGATGGTGCCGAAAGGTGCCGATCGACCCTGAACCGGGAAACCGAATACGTCAATCGCCCGTCCGGGTACGCAGGAGACCGCACATGGCAGCAAGTAAACGATTGGTTATGGCAGCCGCCGCCCTGGTGATGGCCGGCGCTGCGGTCGCGGACGACAATCTGGACCGCACCGCCGTCGAAGCGATCCTGGCGGATGCGCAACAGCGGCAGAACGGCCTGTACGATGCCGAAGTGGCCGGGGCCGATCTGGCCGGGCTGGATTTTCTCGGCGTTGATCTGCGAAGCATCAATGTGTCGAACAGCGACCTGACCAATGCGGACCTGGCCGGCGTCAACCTGGATCTGGGACGCATGATCGGCGCGGACCTCGGCGGCGCACGCTTCGCCGGCGCGAGCATGTTCAGCGTGGTGGCCAAGGACGCGCGTTTCGTCAACGCCAGCCTGCCGAAGGTGCGGCTCATCGGCGATCTGTCGGGCACCGATTTCAGTGGCGCCGATCTGTCCGGTCTGCGGGGCGGGGCGGACATGAAGAATCAGTCGATGGGCCTGATGAACGCGGTGTTCAACGGCGCGGAGATGGTGGCGGCCGATCTTTCCGGCGCCGACCTGTCGCGGGCCTATCTCAAGTTCGTCGATTTCACGAACGCCAATCTCGCCGGGGCGGACCTGTCCCGGGCCGACCTTGCGGGAGCGGAATTCCGGGGCGCTGACCTGACCGATGCCGACCTCACCGGCGCCATCGTGCCCCGCACGGACTTCCGGGGTGCCCGGGGCATGGATACGGTCAAGGGGCTCGACACCCTCAAGGAGCGCGACCGCGCCTACTTCGACTGACACGTGCGCGTGCGCGCTCATGGCGCGGCCGCGTACTCGGCGGTGAAGGTGTTTTCCTCGGTATCCCGAACCGCAATCGTCAGCGGTGCCGAGCCGACCGGCTGATAGGAAAAGCGCAGGCTCGGATTCTCGCTGAGTGAGAACGTCATCGTGGCACTCAGGACATTGCGATCCCCGGCGTTGATCTCGATGGCATTCACGTAGTGCTCCGGCACGTGCAGCCGGGTGACTTGGTTCATCTGCAGGCCGGTGTGGTTGGGGTGGCGCGTGAGCATCTGGATGCGCCGTCCCGGCTTGTCCGACCCGCTGAGCTCGCGCAGACGAATCTGCCCCATGTTGGCCAGGGCTGCGTCCGGGTCCTTCGAGGCAGGCGCGGAGCAGCCGCCACTGGCCTTGACGTAGCGGGTGGTCATGTAGAGCTGGCCGTCACCGGTTTCCGCGATGGCCCGCATGTGGGTGTAGGCGTTCACCCGGACGCGGGTGGCGATATCGGCACTGGCCGCGGCCGGCCCGAACTCGAACTCGGCCGACATCGGCACCGGGTTGTTGTCGATTACCAGCCACAGGCGCTCGATACGACGCTCATCGTCCGATGACAGCTTGTCGGTGATGGCGATAGGCACGATGGCGGCGTCCTCGGCGCGATAGGGGGCATCCAGGCCGATGATCGCCTCGCCATCCCGGATCGGCCGGTCACCGAAGTGTTCCGCCTTGAGGCTGGGCCAGGCGCTGGATTCGGGGATTTGTTCGTCGTCGGCTGTCGCGGCGCCGGCCATCGTCGGGCCGAGAAGGCCGGCAATTGCGGTCGCGGCAATGAATTGCCGTGCAAGCAGACGACGGATCGTGCGCGGTCTGTGGTTGGCCATGACGTCTACTCCCATTCCAGTTCCGCGAATGCCGCGGTGACATTGCGCCGGTGAACTTGATCGAACAGCGGCCAGTCCTGCGCGCGGTCATAGCCGATGTTCGCGATCGCCTGCTCGATCGTGCGTCCCTGGTCAATCGCGTCCCGCACCTGCGTACGGAGATGGCTAAGGTAGCGTCGTAACGGGGCGCTGCCGGCCGGCCAGGGCGCACATGCCGGTCCGTGTCCGGGCACTATTCGTTTGACGTCCGAGCGGCCCGACAGTTCATCGAGCACGCTCAGCCAGCCGTTGATGCTGCCGTCGAGCGCCGGCATCCGGTCGATAAAAACCAGATCCCCCGTCCACAGAGTGCCCGAGCCTGTGTCGAAGACAGTCAGATCGGTGTTGCTGTGGGCGGTCGGCCAGGCTTCCAGTACCAGGGTGCGGCCACCCAGGTCGATTCGCCTCGTATCGGCAACCGTGGTGGTTGGTGCAACAATCCAGGAGGTATCGGCATCCGCGACATAGGTCCTGTTTGCTGCCGCCAGATAGCCGTCCGCGCGTGCGGCGAGTGCCCGCGGCAGTTGCTCATGCCCGAACAGTGGCCGGTCATCGCCGGTCAGCGCCCTGTTGCCCAGCACATGGTCCGGGTGCACGTGGGTGTTGATCACTGCACAGATCGGCAGATCCGTCCGGTGGGCCACGCTGGCGGCCAGCTGGCGCCCGAGCGCTGGTGATCCGAGGGTATCGATGACCGCGACACAGTCATCGCCGACCACGAAGCCGGCATTGGCGATGTCATTGCCGTTGTCCGAACGGGCCTGTTCGGTATGCCCCTGGTGTACGAACATGCCGGGTGCGACTTCCGATACCGGCAGGGCGGCACCGGCAGCCCCGCTGCCGGCCATCAGCATGGCCGGCAGGAGGCGATAAGCGAGCCATCTCGCGATGGCCATCAGGCGAAAGGGTCGGGCGAGCAGCAGCACAATGGTGGCCGCTCGCGGCCCCTTACTTCGGATCGGGGTGAACCGCCGGCAGCGCTTCATCCGAGCGGGCCTTGAGATAGGCCCAGAGCTGGCCGACGTTGCTCATCACGTCCGGGTTGTCCTTCCAGGCCGGCATCACCGAGTAGGTGCCGGTGGTCGAATCGAACCGCTTCTTGCCGTTGGCGATGATGCCGGTGAACTCGCCCTGGTTCAGGTCCTCCAGGCGGTCCACGAGGCTGGGCGCAAAGGTGCTGCCCACGCCGTTCGGTCCGTGGCAGGTATGGCAGTGGGCGTGATACTTCTCGTAGCCGGTGACGACGGCCTCGTTGGCGACGCAGTGATCGTCGTCACAGGATACGTCGTACGGCTTGCCGGACGTATCGCCACCACCATCTTCGTTCGAGGCCGCATCATCGGTGGGCTCGGATTCGGTGTCGGCCGCGGCCACCTGGGTGTTGCCGCTGTCCTGGCTCTCGTCAGCGCCGGCCGGTTCCTCGGTCGCGCTGTCGTTCGATGCTGTCTTGCTCTGGCTCTCGGAGCAGGCCACCTGCAGGCCGGCCGTGCCCAGTACCAGGGTCAGGAAAAACAGGGAAAAGAGTCGGCGGGTCATCCTCATTTCGCACCTATATCGTGATCGATGTCGGGTGGCCTCAGTGTGTCTGTCCGGGGCACTTCCCGCAAGAAAAGCGCCCGCACCCCGAAGCAGGGTGCGGGCGCGTGTCCACCAACGGTTGTCGGTCGACTTAGAGTGCGCTATCCGGCAGCGCGAACAGCGTCAGGACGCCGCCCAGCTGCGTGTTCTGCGACAGCGACTTGTAGGCACCCACGGCGCCCAGGCCGGCGTTCGGGTCGGTCAACCCGGCAGCCATGCCGATACCGGCCCAGCCACCAATACCCGAGAGCACGCCGATGTACTGCTTGTCGTCGTGCGTCCAGGTGTTGACGTTGCCGATGATGCCGGACGGCGTCTTGAAGCGATAAAGCTCCTTGCCGGTCTTGGCATCAACTGCCTTCAGGTAGCCTTCGAGCGTGCCGTAGAACACCACGTCACCCGCGGTGGCCAAGGCGCCACTCCACACCGAGAAGGGCTCGGCGATGGACCACTTGATTTCGCCCTTGGTGGCATCCCACGCGATGAACGTGCCCAGCCGCGGCTCGTCGGCCTCATCCGGGTTGACCGGATTGGTGATCGAGTTGGGGGCCGGGTACATCGACAGGGTGGCGCCGACGTACGGC
>NZ_JAVRHY010000010.1:0-105936 GCF_031846305.1 Spectribacter acetivorans | reverse complement strand
TCAAAGCGCTGGCACATTCATGTCCAGCGCCCGTTCCGCCGCCGCTTCCGGCGTTTCCGGTTCGCGCTGCAGGCTTTCGGGCTTCTCCGTGTCGGGATCGCCGGTCATCCACAGCAGAATGTCGTAGTAGGCGCGGATATTGCCGACGTATGTCACCGCTTCATGGCCGCGTGCATACCCGTAGCGGGTCTGGCTGTGATAACGCTTCTGGGTCAGCCAAGGCAGGGCATCGCGCAGGTTGATCCAGCTATCCGGATCACGGTCGCGCTGGCGCAGCAGCTCACGGGCATCGAGTACATGGCCCAGGCCCAGGTTGTAGGCAGCCAGGGCGGTCCAGGTGCGATCCGGCTCCTCGATGCCATCGGCCAGGCGTTCGCGTAGGTCCCGGATGTATCGGGCGCCCCCCTCGATGCTCTGCGCCGGATCCGTGCGGTCGGCCACGCCGAGTTCTTCCGCGGTCTGCTCGGTGAGCATCATCAGCCCTCGCACGCCGGTCGGGCTGACCGCTTCCGGGTCCCAGTGGGATTCCTGATAGCCCACCGCCGCCAGCAGGCGCCAGTCCAGGCCGTTTTCGTCGGCGGCCGTCTCGAACGCGGGCCGCCAGCGGTCGAGCCGCTCCTCGGCAATGCGGGCGAAGGTCTGGCCGCCGACAAAGCCAAGCCGCTTGGCATGGCCGAAGTGTCGGTCCCGCAGTATGGTCATGGCCGCATCGCCGCGCATGCCGGCCAGGAAGGCTATTGCCCGGTTGTAGAGGGCATCGTGTTCCCGGGCGGGAAATACCCAGGCACGCGATGCGGTGAGGGGCAGGGTGAAGGCGGTGCGCAGGCGCGGGTAGTAGCGCTGATTGAGCTGTACCAGCCGGGCGTCGGCGACGGTTGCACGGATGTCCCCCTCGGCCACCCGCGCCAGCAGTTCCTCGGCGTTGGCCGATTCGTCCACCCGGAAGTTCAGCGTCGGATGCGCCTGCCGCAACCAGTTGGTGACCGCATCGTCCCGGGCGACGGTCAGCTTGCCGTCCAGCGAGGCAAGATCGTCGGGCGTCGGATCGTCGGCCTGATAGACCACCGTGGGTTGCAGGTCCAGATAGCCCGGTGTCAGCCGGTAATCCCGATGCAGCGCTGCGGTGGCAGTGAGGCCGACCGCGAAATGGCTGTTGCCCTGGCGCACCGCGCGGGTGAGGGCAGCGCGGGTATCGACGACCTGCATCTCGAGTTCCACCCCGAGTTGATCGGCGAACGCCCGGGCCAGGTCGTATTCGAACCCGGTAGGGCCGGCCGGCCCCAGATAGTAAGTAGTGGCGGAGTTCACGGTCGCGACCCGGAGCATGCCCGTGGCCTGGATTTCCGCCATGGGCGAAACCGGCGGCTGACAGGTCGCCAGCAGCGCCAGTGCCAGCAGTATCGTCACCCAGCGCAGCGAAACCCGATACCGCTGCGCTGGCAGCCGATGGACGGCGGCGTCACTCATGGAATGCATATTGTCGCTTGGGGCCGCGTTCCATTCCCTGTAAACTTCGCCCGTCGGGTGGCTGATGCATCGCACCGACAGCTTTCCGGAGAGGTACCGAAGTGGTCATAACGGCACCGACTCGAAATCGGTTGGGGGCTTACGCCCCACGTGGGTTCGAATCCCACCCTCTCCGCCAGATTCCCCACTGCTCGGCAATCCGGACGCTGGTCGACCGGCATACCGGTTCCGGTGTGGATGCGCGAGTGGTAGCGGCGTGTCCTGACCGCCGAATTCCTGTGATGCCGGCATGGCCGCATCTTAACGCAGCAATCGCCGGGAGACGCTGACCAGCATGGCGGACAAGCAACGCCTTTATCGGGTGACCTTCTTCAATCAGGGCCATATCTACGAGGTCTACGCCAAATCCGTGTCGCAGGGCGGGTTGTACGGTTTCGTGGAGATCGAGCAACTCGTATTCGGCGAACGCAGCGAACTGGTGGTCGACCCGGCCGAGGAAAAGCTCGCCAGCGAATTCGCCGATGTGATCCGCTCCTATATTCCCATGCATGCGGTGGTGCGCATCGACGAGGTACGCAAGCGCGGCGCGGCCAAGGTGACGGACGCCGGCGGCAGTGACGGCAAGGTCATGCCGTTTCCGGTCTACACCGGCCGGAATTGACCGAGGCAATGACGCACGAGCAAGCCCCCGGACCGGCGTGATGCGATTCGCGTTTCTGGGCAGCGGTAGCCGGGGCAACGCGCTGGTGGTGGAATCCGGGGGGACCCGAGTTCTGGTTGACTGCGGCTTTTCCGCCGCGGACATGCAGCGACGCCTGGCCCGGCTGTCGCTGGACCCGGCCTCGCTGGATGCGATCCTGATTACGCACGAGCACGGCGATCATGTACGCGGCCTGGCCCGGTTCGCCGGCCGGCACGGCCTGCCGGTATGGATGACGCCGGGCACTCGGCAGGCCTGCGCGCCGGGTCCGGAGCTTTCCGTGCGCTGCTTTTCACCGCACGAAGCGTTTGCCATCGATGATCTGAGTATCACGCCGTTTCCGGTACCCCACGATGCCCGCGAACCCTGTCAGTTCGTGCTCTCCGATGGCCATCGGCGGCTGGGGGTGCTGTCGGACATCGGCCGGTCGACGCCGCATGTGCAAACCATGGTTGATGCCTGTGATGCGCTGTTGCTGGAATGCAATCACGATCCGGCACTGCTGGCGGCGGGCCCCTATCCGGCCTCGGTGCGGGCGCGGGTATCGGGGGATCAGGGGCACCTGAGCAACGGCCAGGCAGCCGCGCTGCTCGGCACGATAGGCCGCGACCGGCTCCAGCATGTGGTCGCCACGCATATCAGCAGCAACAACAATACGGCGGACCACGCCCGTCAGGCCCTGGCCGACGTGCTTGGCTGCACCCGGGACTGGGTGGCCGCCGCGGATCAGCAAGAGGGATTGTCTTGGCGCAGCATCGTCGCACTCTGATTCTGGCCGGGCAGGCCGCGTTTTCCGCGTTTCGTCTCGAGGCGCAGCGGCATCGGTTGCGGGCAGCCGGAGTGTCGGTGCGCGGGCTGGCCGCGCGCCATCTCTATGTGGCGTCGGTCGATGCCGGCTGGACCGACGATCACACCACCCGTCTGCGAACCCTGTTGCCGGCGGGCCTGGCGGACTGGCCGGCAGAGGCGCCGCCTGGGCCGGTCGTGGTGCCGCGGCTTGGCACGGTGTCGCCGTGGTCGAGCAAGGCGGAGGACATTGCCCGCAATTGCGGTCTGCCGCATCTGCAGCGGCTGGAACGGGGCGTGGCCTGGGCGATCGACGCCGACGATCAGGATATGTCGCGCGAGGCCCTCTGGCGCGAACTGCATGACCCGATGACCGAGAGCGTGCTGACGGACGCCTCGGCACTACCGGACCTGTTCGAGACGCCACCCGCCGGGACGTTGCGGCGCGTGGACCTCGGCGAGGATCCGCTGGCCGCGCTTACGTCGGCCAATCGGGACTGGGGACTGGCCCTGTCGCCGGACGAGATCGATTACCTGGCCCGCGAGTATGCGCGGCTGGATCGCTCGCCTACCGATGCCGAGCTGGTCATGTTTGCCCAGATCAACTCCGAGCACTGCCGCCACAAGATATTCAACGCCGACTGGACCATCGATGGCCAGGCGATGCCGGCGAGCCTGTTCCGGATGATCCAGGCCAGTCACGCTGCCAGTCCGGACGGGGTGTTATCCGCCTACAAGGACAACGCGGCGGTGGTGACCGGCGCGACAGCACTGCGCTTCTTCGCCGGCGCGGATCGCAGCTATCGCGGCGAAACCGAGCCGGTCCACCTGGTCATGAAGGTGGAAACCCACAATCACCCGACCGCCATCGCGCCCGATCCGGGAGCCGCTACCGGCTGCGGCGGCGAGATCCGGGACGAGGCGGCCACTGGCCGTGGCGCCCGTACCAAGGCCGGTCTGTGCGGTTTTTCGGTGTCGAACCTGCGCCTGCCGGGTTACGAACAGCCCTGGGAGATTGATCACGGTCGCCCGCAGCGGGTGGCCAGCGCGCGGCAGATCATGCTGGAGGCTCCGATCGGTGCCGCCCGCTACAACAACGAGTTCGGGCGTCCGAATCTGACCGGCTATTTCCGCACCTTCGAACAGGAGGGGCCGGATGGCCTGCGCGGCTATCACAAGCCAATCATGATGGCCGGCGGCATGGGCAACATCCGTGGTAGCCATGTCGAAAAACAGTCGGTATCCGTGGACGCGCGCCTGATCGTGCTGGGCGGGCCGGCCATGCGCATCGGCCTGGGCGGTGGCGCGGCGTCCTCCATGGCCAGCGGCCGATCCTCCGAGGCGCTGGATTTCGCGTCCGTCCAGCGCGCCAACCCCGAGATGGAGCGGCGCTGTCAGGAAGTCATCGATGGCTGCTGGGCGATGGGTGATAGCAATCCGATTGCCTCAATCCATGATGTCGGCGCCGGTGGCCTGTCGAACGCGCTGCCCGAGATCATCGATGCCGACGGTCGCGGGGCCAGTATCCGGCTGCGGGACATCCACAGCGCGGATGCCAGCCTGTCGCCGATGGAAATCTGGTGCAACGAGGCGCAGGAGCGCTATGTGCTGGCCGTCGCGGCCGATAGCCTGTCCGTATTCGAGGCCCTGTGTCGGCGCGAGCGCTGCCCGATGGCGGTGGTGGGCGAGGCGATCGCCGAGCCCCATCTGCAAGTCCGCGACAACGCGGCCGATGCCCCGGTGGACATGCCCATGCCGGTACTGCTCGGCAAGACGCCGAAAATGCATCGCGAGGGGCGCCGCCCGGCGTCGGTCGCCGGGCGGCCGTTGCCCGAGGGTGTCAATTTGCAGGAGGCGGCCTACCGGGTCCTCCGTCTGCCCACGGTGGCCGACAAGTCCTTCCTGATCACCATCGGCGATCGCAGCATCGGCGGGCAGGTGGCGCGTGAACAGATGGTTGGCCCCTGGCAAGTGCCGGTGGCTGATTGCGCGGTGACCACCACCGGCTTTACCGGCACCAGCGGCGAGGCCATGGCGATGGGCGAGCGCGCGCCGCTGGCGGTGCTGGACGCGCCTGCCTCGGGCCGCATGGCAGTCGCCGAGGCCCTGACCAATCTGGCTACCGCCCGCATCGAGCGTCTGTCCGACGTGCGCCTGTCCGCCAACTGGATGGCCGCCTGCGGTGACGCCGAAGAGGACGCCCGTCTGTTCGATACCGTGCGTGCCGTGGGCGAGCAGCTCTGCCCGGCACTGGGCATCGCCATCCCGGTGGGCAAGGATTCGCTGTCCATGCGTACGATCTGGGAACAGGACGGCCAGTCCCGCGACATGCGGGCCCCGGTGTCGCTGATCGTGTCGGCGTTCGCCCCGGTGCTCGATGCCGGCGCGACCCTGACCCCGCAACTGCGGCCGCTGCCAGACAGCCGGCTGATTCTGCTGGCCCCCAATGGCGAGCAGGCCCGGCTGGGCGGTTCTGCCCTGGCCCAGGTGTACGGGGTCGAGGCGGGGCCGCCGCCGGACGTGGACAACCCGGCCACCCTGCGCGCCCTGTTCGACACAGTGCAGTCGCTCAACGCGGCGGGGCGGATTCTGGCCTATCACGACCGCAGCGACGGCGGCCTCTGGGCCACGCTCTGCGAAATGGCGTTCGCCGGCCGGACCGGCCTGGAGGTGGACCTTGGCCAGCTGGCAGGCGGGCCGCTGGCGGCGCTGTTCAACGAAGAGCCGGGGGCGGTGATCCAGGTGGCGTCGGCGGATGCCGCGCCGATTCTCGGGCAATGCCGCGAGGCCGGTCTCGCGGCCACCGACCTGGGCGTGGTGGCCGTGGATCGGGGTATTCGCATCCACGGGGACGGCGACTGCCTGCTGGATGAGGACCGTATCGACCTGCATCGCGCCTGGTCGGAAACCAGTTATCGCCTCAAGGCGCTGCGCGACGATCCCGACTGCGCCCGCGAAGAATACGATGCCCTGCTGGATGCCGATGACCCGGGCCTGCCCGTGGCGCCGGGTTTCGACCCGGCCGAGGATCCGGCAGCGCCGTATCTGAATCTCACCCGGCCGCGGGTTGCCATCCTGCGGGAGCAGGGTGTGAATGGTCATCTGGAAATGGCCTGGGCGTTCCATGCTGCCGGTTTCGAGGCCGTCGACGTGCACATGAGCGAACTGCTGGCCGGCAGCGCGTCGCTGCGGGACTTCCAGGGGCTGGCGGCCTGCGGCGGGTTTTCCTACGGCGACGTGCTCGGCGCGGGGCGGGGCTGGGCCGGCACCATTCTGAACAACCCGGCCCTGCGCGAGGCGTTCGCGGCCTTCTTTGCCGACGAGCGGCATTTCGCCCTCGGCGTTTGCAACGGTTGCCAGATGCTGTCCCACCTGGCCGACCTGATTCCCGGAACCGACGATTGGCCGCGGTTTCTGGAGAATCGCTCGGCGCAGTTCGAAGCCCGCACAGTGGCAGTGGAAGTGCTGCCCTCACGGTCGGTGTTGCTGGACGGCATGGCCGGTGCCCGCGTGCCCATCGCGGTGGCACACGGGGAAGGCCGGGTGGCTTATGCCGACGACGCGGCCGCGCAGCGGCTGACGGCGGCGGGGCAGCTAAGCCTGCGTTACGTGGATAACGCCGGCGGGCCAGCGGCACGCTATCCCGCTAACCCCAATGGCTCGCCCGGCGGGGCCACCGGTTTCTGCAACGCGGATGGCCGGGTGCTGATTCTGATGCCGCATCCGGAACGGGTGACGCGGGCGGTCACGCAGTCCTGGCGGCCTGCGGCATGGACGGGCGAGCGCGCCCCCTGGGCCCGACTGTTTGCCAATGCCCGCCGCTTCTGCGATTAGCCGAAGCGGCGGCGCTGGCGCCTGCGTCAGATGGCCCGACCACCCGCGCGCGCCTTGAGCAGATTCACGGTATCCAGAAGGATGCGCGCCGCTTCCTGCTGGTAGGCGTCGGGCTCTTCCTCTTCCTCGCTCTCGCCGGTGGGGTTTTCCGGGGTGGCGACGTCATCCTCGCTGTCCTGGAACGCCTGGTAGTCCTCGAACGGCTCTTCGCCGTTGGCGCGCCGTTTGGCGTTGACCAGTTCCAGGCTTCGCTCGCGGAATTCGGCCTGCTGTTCGCGCCGTTCCTCGAGCTGCAGCGATAGTGACTCGCGCTCGCTGCGTTCGCGCAGTAGATCGATGCGCTTGACCTGGTACTGGAAGTCGCTGTCGTCGGTGATGCGCTTCTCGTGCCGATCACGCAGTTCGGGGAGAATCTTCTTGAGCGTGTCCAGTTGCGGGTGCGATACCGAGTCGATCTTGTCCCAGGGCAGGGCGTTGGGCAGGGCCGATTCGCCGATCTCCTCGGTGTTGAACGGCGAGGGGAAGCCGATGTCCGGCTCCACCCCGCGCGCCTGGGTGCTGGCACCGGTCACGCGATAGAACTTGGCCTGGGTCAGCTTGACCCGGCCCTTGGACAGCGGCATCAGGGCCTGCACCGTGCCCTTGCCGAAGGTGCGCTGGCCGAGAATGACGCCGCGGCCGTAGTCCTGAATGGCGCCGGCGAAGATCTCCGAGGCGGAGGCGCTCAGCCGGTTGACCATCACCGCAAGCGGGCCCGGGTAGACCGGATCGCCGTTGGCGCCCAGCACCTGGGTGTTGCCGCTGGCATCGCGGATCTGCACCGAGGGTGACGAGGGCATAAACAGGCCCACCAGCTTGGTGACTTCGCGCAGGGCGCCGCCGCCGTTGCCGCGCAGGTCCAGCACCACGCCGTCGACGTCGGCTTCGCGCAATTCCTTCAGCAGCGCCTCGACATCGTCGGCGGTGCCCTTGTAGAAGGAGGGCAGCGTAATCAGTCCGATCTGCCGGGTTTCGCCATTGTCCTCCAGCGGCACGATACGGCTTTTCGCCGCCTGGTCCTTCAGCTCGATCTCGTCGCGCACCAGCGAGATGGTGCGGGTCTGGGAATTGTCCTTCGGCAGTATCTGCAGCCGGACCGTGCTGCCCTTCTCGCCGCGGATCAGCTGCACCGTGCGGTCCAGGCGCATGCCAACGACGTCCACCAGATCACCCTCCTTCCCCTGGCCGACGGCGATGATGCGGTCGGTGGGGCTGAGCTTGCCACTCTTGGCCGCGGGACCACCGGGAATCAGTCGCACCAGCTCGGTGTAGCCGTTGCGGTCGCGCAGCTGGGCGCCGATGCCCTGCAGCGACAGATTCATGCCGATGTCGAATTCCTCCGACCGGCTGGGAGAGAAGTAATCCGTGTGCGGGTCGTAGCGGTGGGTATAGGCCCCCATGTAGGCGGAAATCACGTCGATCGGCTCGGCCGCCAGCAGTTGTTCCCGCTCGCTTTCGTAGCGGCGGGTCATGCGGTCCTGGATGTCCGCCGGGTCGACGTCGTTGAGATGCAGGTTGATGACCTGGTTTTCGAGATTGTGGCGCCACAGCTCGCGGCGGGCCTCGTCATCCGCCGGCCAGGGGGCGTCTTCGCGTTCGATGGTCACGCTTTCCGCGTCCGTCAGATCGAGATTCTCCACGCCCTTGTCGAGCAGGCCCAGTATCCACTGATTCACCTCCAGTCGGCGCTGCTGGTAGGTGTTGAAGATGTCGAAGGCCGCGCCGAGTTCGCCGTCGCGCAGGTCGTCATCCAGTTGGTCGCCGAATTCCCGCTTGAAGCGTTCGATGTCGCTGGCCAGGAACACGCTGTGGGTACCATCGAGGTCCTCGATGTAGTCGAGGAGCATGTCGCGCGAGAAATCGTCGTCCAGCGCCACCGGGTTGTAGTGCTCGTCCTGCAGCCGCTGGACCACCTGCTTGTCGATCTGCACCTGGGCATCGCCGGGCTGCAGCGGCTGGAACTCGCCGGTGGTGTCCGCCTCCGGGGCGACGCTGCCGGCCTGACAGGCCTGCAGCAGCAGTATTGCGGACGCGAACGGAACGACGAATCTGGACATGTCACACCTTTTATTGGAAACACCCGGACGCATACGCGCGCGACGCCGAAAACTACGCGTCCGGGGAAAATCGTTGCCTGTTACGACAACCGATTGTGCCTTTTTTTCCCGGTGTGGAGTAAATCGGCTGGTTCCGATGCCAGTTCGGATCGGTTGGGACGGGGTTGCCGTGGCGTGATCCGGCCACCGGCGGTGCTAGCCGGCCGGGTCCGGGTCGTCGCGCGCGCCGGCGAGCATCTCGGTAGTGATGATGCTGAGCGCCTCTCGCCAGGCGAATTCGGTGGCGCGGTCGAAGTCCGACCCCATGTGGGTGGCCAGGCTCCATAACAGGGCCTCGCACACAACGGGGTAGTACGTCGTGCGGGCGCCGTAGTCACGGTGCCGGCGGCCCAGTTCCCGCAGCGATGGCCGTATCTGCTCCAGCTGGGACAGGCGGGAGACGGCGATATTGAGCGTGATCAGGAGTTTGCGCTTCTGGCGGCCGAGGTCTGCGGGGAAAAGATCCCGCAGGGCGGGGGCCTGCTCGAACAGGTGGTCGTAGAAGTCGCGGATAACCTGTTCCCGGGCCGGGGCGGCACGATGCCAGCTATCGCGAATGAGTTCGTGCTGCGCGGGGGTCATGCGGGACAGGGTGCGGTCATCATCCTCCGGTATCGGCCTGCCCGGGCGGGTCTGAAGGCGGTTCCCAGCGGTATCGGGCCAGATCGATCCGTCCGCCGATCATGGCAATGCCTTCCTCGGCGAGCCGGCGATGCTGGGCCAGGCCGGCGGTGGAATCGGTGGGCAGCGAGATGCGGCCCTGGGCATTGACGATGCGGTGCCAGGGCACATCCGCCGGGCAATTGTGCAGGGCGTAACCGACCAGGCGGGCCTGCCGTGGCAGACCCGCCAGGGCCGCAATCTGGCCGTAGGTCGCGACGCAGCCGGCCGGCACCCGGCGGACGACCGCGAGCAGCCGCTGTCGGGTGTTGCCGGCCGTCACCGCCAGCTTACTGGGCGGGGTCGCTCACGCCGCCGCCGTAGCGGCGTTCCATCTTCTCGATCAGTGCATCCAGACCCCCGGCCCGGATCTGGGCGTTGAACTGACCGCGGTAGTTGGTCACGAACGACAGATTGCCGATGCTGCCGTCATAGATCTTCCACTGGCAGTCGACCAGGTGCATGTCCATGTCCACCGGAATGCGGTCGCCTTCCTCGGTAATGACCACGGCCTGGAAGGTGATGTCGGTGGCGTCCTCGGGTGCATCCACCGGCTGGAATTCGATCTGCTCGTCGTCGAATCCATACAGCGCATTGCCGTAGGTCTGGATGATCATCTGCTTGAAGGCCTGGGCGAAACGGTCGATCTGCTCGTCCGAGGCATCCTCCGCGTGCTTGCCCAGCACCAGTTCCGACATGCGCTCCAGATCAACCAGCGGCACCAGCTCCCGCTCGATCATCGCGTACAGCGCCTGGGGATTCTTCTTGAACTCGTCGCGACGCTCGGTGAGCTCGTCCAGCAACGTATTCACGGTCTGTTCGCCCAGCTCGGCGGGCGGGGTCGGCTCGCAGGCCTCTTCCTGGGCCATCAGCGGCGTACTGACCAGGGCCAGGGCTGATACCAGCGCCGCCAGTGGACGGATGAAAGTTCGCATGAGATGTCTCCTTGCCCGTAGTAGGTGAATGCAGCTTATGAGCGCGTTACTGAACCGTACCTGAATATGGCGCACCCGCCCGGCGTGCGCGGCACCGGCGGGCTCCTGATTTAGCCCATCGCCGGGGCTGGCGCAAGCCGGTGTTCGTTCGCCGCGGGCCGCGGCAGGCGGAGTCGCCGACAGATCGCGGGCGCCAGATCCGCGGCAACCCGGTCCAGGCTGATCGGGCCGGCCAGGTCGGCGATCCGGGTCATGGCCAGTCCCTGGTAACCGCAGGGATTGATGCGCCCGAATGGCTCGAGATCCAGGTCCACATTCAGCGCCAGGCCGTGATAGCAGCGGCCACGGCGCACCCGCAGCCCCAGCGAGGCGATCTTGGCGTCGCCGGCGGCCGGCACATAGACACCGGGCGCATCCCGCCGGGCCCGGGCCGTGATGCCGTAACCGTCCAGCGTGTCGATCACGGCCAGTTCGAGCGCCTCGACCAGCGACCGGATGCCCATGCCTAGCCGGCGGACATCCGCCAGGACATAGCCCATCAGCTGTCCGGGGCCGTGGTAGGTGACCTGGCCGCCGCGGTCGCTGGGCACGATCGGGATGTTGCCGGACGCCAGCACATGCTCTGGCCGCCCGTTGGTGCCCTGGGTGAATACCGGTTCATGAGCCAGGAACCAGAACTCGTCCGGGGTATCCGGGCCGGCCGCGTCGGTGAATGCCTGCATGTCACGCCAGACGGGTTCGTAGGCCAACGGCGCGTCCAGCATGGTGCGAATGCACGGCGCGGGTGCCGACGGTGACTTGGCTGGCGTTGGGGACAAGGTCATCACCCAAGTTTAACGCAGAGCTTCTGCCTGACACCCGACTGGCCGCCCCGATGTCGGTGGCTTTCTACAATGCCATCAACACCGCGTCGCAGGCGGTGAGATCTTCGTAGATCGCATCCAGCTGGGCACGGTCGCGGGCGAGCACGTCGACGGTGATCGCCACGTAGTTGCCCTTGCGGCTCGGATTGCGGGTCAGGTCGTCCTGGCTGAGCTCGGGCACATGGGGCTTGAGCAGATCGAATATCTGCTGCTCGAAGTGGCCATCGTGCGCGCCGAAGACCTTGATCGGAAACCGGCAGGGAAATTCGAGCAGGGAATCGTCAGTCATGGGTGTCAGCCTGCAGCAGCGCCCGCAGTCTTGTCCACAGCGCGCCGGGTCGGCCGTGACCGACCGGTTCGCCGTCCAGCCGGGTCACCGGGAAAATTTCGCGGGTGGAGCTGGTCAGCCAGATTTCGTCCGCCGCGCGCAATTCGCCGGTCTCGACCCGTCGTTGCGCGACCGGAATGTCATTGGCTGCCGCCAGGGAAAGGACCCGGGCGCGGGTGATGCCCGGCAGAATGGCGGCCTCGAGCGGCGGCGTGGCCAGCGTGCCCCCGCTCACCACGAACACGTTGCTGGAGGCGCCCTCGGTGAGCCGGCCATCGCGCACCAGAATGGCTTCGTTGGCGTCGTTGGCATGGGCGTCGCCGGCCAGCAGCACGTTGGCCAGCAGGGCGGTGGACTTGATATCGCACCGGGCCCAGCGTGTGTCGTCGCGCACCACCGCGGCAATGCCCTGCTCGAGCAGGGATTCCGCAATCGGGGACCGC
The DNA here is from genome assembly GCF_031846305.1 of Spectribacter acetivorans. Lineage (NCBI taxonomy): Bacteria > Pseudomonadati > Pseudomonadota > Gammaproteobacteria > Salinisphaerales > Salinisphaeraceae > Spectribacter > Spectribacter acetivorans. Next base: position 93,785 of record NZ_JAVRHY010000010.1, on the reverse strand, counting down.
GTCTGGCAGAACCCCACGACGGTGGCCGGACCGGTGGCGCTGGCAGGCCGGTGGTCCCGCCGCGACGGTGCGCCCCGTGTGACCTGTAGATAGACCGCCATGTCGCCACCGCCGTTGCGCGCGATCAGATCGTTGACCAGGTCACTCCAGCCGTCCGGCGCCAGCGGATCGGCCAGCCCGATGCTGCGCAGGCTCCGGTCCAGTCGATGGATGTGATCGGCCAAGGCATAGGCCCGGCCGGTGTAGACCGGGATGACCTCGTATACCGCGTCCCCGAACAGGAAGCCCCGATCCAGGACCGGGACCTGCGCGTCGGCCAGCGGCAGGAAGCGGCCGTTGAGATACGCCGTATCCATGGTCAGCCGGCTACTCGAATAGTAGCCAGAACTCGTCGATCAGGCTCTGGAAGAAGCCGCCGGCGCCGACGTCGGCGCCGGCATAGAGCGGACGCTTGTGCAGCGGCTCGCCGTTGAAGGTGATGTTGAGCGTGCCCAGTTCCCGGCCCTTTTCCACCGGCGCCACCAGGTTGCGGGTGACCTCGGCGGTAGTGGCCAGCTTGTCGCGACCGCCGCGTGGCGCGGTCACGTAGACCGGACCACCGGCATCCACCGGCAGCAGGTCACGGTCACCCTTCCACACCCGGATTTCGGTGATCGGCTTGTCGGCGTCGAATAGCTTGTAGGTTTCGTAGAAGCGGAAGCCGTAGTTGAGCAGGGCCGAACTGGCCGACTTGCGGGCGTTGTTGCTGCTGGTGCCGGTGACCACCGATATCAGCCGCATGCCCTCGCGCTCGGCCGACGCGGCCAGGCAGTAACCGGCGGATTCGGTGTGCCCGGTCTTGACCCCGTCCACCGAGGGGTCGGTCCACAGCAGCGAGTTGCGGTTGTACTGCTTGATGTCGTTCCAGGTGAATTCCTTCTGCTGGTAGAAACGCTCGTACAGATCCGGAAAGTCGCGAATCATGGCACCGGCCAGGGTGGCGATGTCCCGGGCGCTCATGTAGTGGTTCTCGGCCGGCCAGCCGGTGACGTTCACGAAGTGACTGTTTGTCAGCCCCAGATCGCTGGCGTACTGGTTCATGTAGCCGGCGAAGCTTTCCTCCGACCCCGCCACGTGCTCGGCCAGGGCCAGGGTGGCGTCGTTGCCGGAAATGATGATCATGCCCTGCAGCAGATCCGCCACGGGAATCTGCTTGCCGACTTCGATGAACATCTTGGAGCCGCCCATGCGCCATGCCTGCTCGCTGACGGTGACCTGATCATCCAGCGCCAGATTGCCGCTCTTGATCTCGTCGAACAGGATGTAGGCCGTCATCAGCTTGGTGATGCTGGCCGGTTCTACCGGCTGGTCCGGATTGGCGCTGGCCAGCAACTGGCCGCTGTCGTGGTCCAGCAGTATGTAAGCCTTGGCCGGCACGCTCGGCGGTTCCGGCAGCGACAGCGCCTGGGCAGGTGCCCCCAGCAACCCGAGCAACAGGGTGAGGGCTATGAACAAGGTGCGACGGCGATAGATCATGACGGGGTCGGTCTCTCTGGTTTGCAGCGGTGTGCGGATGCGGCGGCGCTAGGCTAGTCGCGCAGCGTATTGGACTGGATGCCCTGGTCGGCCAGCCGCTGGCGGGCGTCGGCCAGGCCCTGGGCGTCGGGATAGGGGCCGATCCGGACCCGGTAAAGGGGCGGATCGCTGGCGGTCGGGGACACGAATACCCGGTCCAGGCCCATTTCCTCCAGGCGCTTGGCCAGGCCGCGCGCGTTACGGGCGTTGGAGAAGGCGCCGGTCTGCAGGTACAGCGCCGGGTTTGCCGGGTTGTCCGAGCGCGCGGTGCCGGTGGCGATGGTTTCCACCTTGACCTTCGCGGTGCCGTTGTCGAGAAACCCCAGCTGGGCGGCAGCGGCATACGAGAGGTCGATGATGCGGTCGCTGTGGAAGGGTCCCCGGTCGTTGATGCGAACGATGATCTCCTTGCCGTTCTCCAGGTTTGTCACCCGGGCGTAGCTGGGCAGCGGCAGCTCCTTGTGGGCCGCTGTCAACTCGTACATGTCGTATGGTTCACCGCTGGAGGTACTGCGGCCGTGGAACTTGCGGCCGTACCAGGAGGCCGTACCGGTCTCGCGGTATCCCCTGGCCGAGGTCAGGACGCGATAACGCTGACCCATGACGTCGTAGCTGTCGGGATTGCCGAGACGGCTTAGCGGTTCCGCCCTGGGCTCGGGTTGCGGGACCTTGGTGACATCCACCGGTGGCTCGTTCGCCGGCGGGCCGTCGGTGGTAATGGGCGCCTCATCGGAGGCGCTGTCCGGTGCGCCATCGTCGCCGGGCGTGCTGGCGCAACCGGCCAGCCACAGGGCGCCCAGAATCAATACAGGGAAACGCATCGCGGTCATGCCGAAGGTGCCTTGCGGGAACGGGCGGCGGCGATGGCGTCGGCCAGCTGGCACACGGCCATCGCGTAAAGCCGGCTGTGGTTGTAAGTGGTGATCACGAAGAAGTTGTTCAGCCCCACCCAGAATTCGGGACCGTGGTTGCCGGCCAGTTCCACCAGTCCGACCGGGGTGTCGTCGGCTGGCGGGTCCACGGCAACACGCAGGCCGGCCGCGGTCAGGTCCCGGTACTCGTAGCGGGTCTTGCGCTTGCTGCGGGTCAGGCCGGACAGGTCGCCCCCCTCGGTGCGACCGGGCAGGGCGACGCGCCCGTCCCGCTGCCAGCCATGCTCGGCCAGATAGTTGGCCACGCTGGCGATGATATCGGCCGGGCTGTTCCAGAGATCGCGCCGCCCGTCGCCGTCGCCGTCCACCGCGTAGTGGCGGTAGCTGCTGGGAATGAACTGTGGCATGCCCATGGCGCCAGCATAGGAGCCCAGCGCGGTGTCGATGTCGATTTTCTCCTCACGGGCCAGCACCAGAAACTGGCCGAGCTCGCGACGAAAGAAGTCGGCCCGGGGTGGGTAGTCGAATCCGAGCGTGGCCAACGCATCCAGTACCCGGTCGCGGCCGATAAAGCCGCCATAACGGGTTTCCACGCCGATGATGGCCGCGATGATCGGGCCCGGCACCCCGTATTCCTGCTCCACCCGCGACACGATGTCGGCATGGTCGCGCAGGAAGGCGGCGCCGGCATCGATGCGCGGCTGGTCGAGGAATATCTGGCGGTACTCGTGCCAGCGCAGCACCCGCTCCGCGGGTTTGCGCATGGTCTCGATGATGTGCGGCCGGGATTCGGCTTCGGCCAGCCGGGATCGCACCCAGGCCGGGTCCAGCCCGTGTTCGCGTTCCAGTTCGCTCACCAGGTCTCCGGCGCGCGGATGGTCGCGATAGTCGGCCCATGCCGGCGCGATCGCGGCGGTCAGGATGAGGACGGCCAGCAGGCCGGGCACGCGCAACGCCAGAGTCATGAACTGAGCAGTTTCCGATGGGTATTGATGGACATGAGTATGCCGAATCCCATCAGCAGCACCACCATCGAGGTGCCGCCGAAACTCAGCAGTGGCAGGGGCACCCCCACCACCGGCAGCAAGCCGATCACCATGCCCATGTTGACGAATACATAAATGAAGAATGTCAGGCTGATACTGCCCGCCATCAGGCGCTGGAACGTATCCTGGCTGCGTACCGCGATGCGCAGGCCCCGCGCCACCAGGAAGCCGTACAGCGCCAGCAGCGCAATCACGCCGAGCAGGCCGGCTTCCTCCGCGAACACCGCGAAGATGAAATCCGTATCCGACTCCGGCAGGAAGTTCAGGTGCGACTGGCTGCCGTTGAGCCAGCCCTTGCCGAACAGGCCGCCGGAACCGATGGCGATCTTGCTCTGGGTAATATGATAACCCGCCCCGGCCGGGTCGCGCGCCGGACTCAGAAAGGTGAGGACCCGTTCCTGCTGGTACTCATGCATGTTGAACCAGACCAGCGGTGCGGCGGCGGCGGCCATCAGCAGCAGCAGGGCCAGAACCCGCCAGCGCAGCCCCGCCAGGAAAACCACGAAGCCGCCGGCCATCACGATCAGCAGCGCGGTGCCCAGATCCGGCTGGATGGCCACCAGCCCGACCGGCACCGCCACGATCGCCGCCGAGGCGATCACGCCTTCCCAGCCGGTGGGCAGGGCCCGCTCATGCAGAAAGGCGGCAGTTGCCAGCGGCACCGCGATCTTCATGATCTCGGACGGCTGGAAACGCACCACGCCCAGATCCAGCCAGCGTTGCGCGCCCATGGCGGCATCGCCCAGAAGCAGGACCAGCAGCAACAGGATCAGTCCGAGCAGATAGGTCCAGGGCGCCACCGTGCGATACCAGTCCGGCGGGATCTGGGCCACCACGATCATGGCGGCAAAGCCGATGCCGAGCCGGATACTCTGGGAGATAACCACCGACATTTGTTCGCCCGACGCGCTGTAGAGGACGAACAGGCCCAGCCCCCCGCAGGCCATCAGCGCCAGTAGCAATTGCAGGTCCAGTCGCCAGCGGACCAGCCAGTCCGTCAGTGACGGCGGTTGTTCGTGTTCCTCGGCCGCGGTGTTCATCGGGCGGTATCGCTCCGGACCAGTCTGGGGCCCTCCAGCGCGGCATCGATCACCTGCCGGGCGATCGGGCCGGCGGTGCTGCTGCCGCCGCCGCCGTGCTCTGCCACCACTGCCACCGCGATCTCGGGATTGTCAGCCGGGGCATAGGCGACGAACAGGGCGTGGTCGCGGAAGCGATGCTCGATCTCCTCGTATTCGGGCGCTTCCTCGTCCTGCGCCAGTGCCGCTACCTGGGCGGTGCCGGATTTGCCCGCCATGCGATAGCTCAATCCCTGATCGACGTACACGTTGGCCGTGCCCCGACGCGCGTGAATCACCGACTCCATGGCGCTGGACACGACCGACCAGTCATTCTCGTCGGCCAGCCGGATTGGTTCCGCTGCCGGCGGTTCGTAGGTCTCGCGACTGGCGTTGCTGTCACGCCGGCTGGCCATGAGTACATGGGGTTGTTTGGCCTTGCCGCGGGTGGCCAGTTCGGCGGTCATGTGGGCCAGTTGCAGGGGTGTGGCGCTCATGAAACCCTGACCGATCACGGTGTTAAGCGTTTCGCCGGGAAACCAGGGCTGCTGACGGGTGCCGTTCTTCCATTCGCGCGATGGCATCAGGCCCGAATTCTCGCGAGGCAGGTCGATACCGGTTCTCTCGCCCAGGCCGAACAGGGTGGCGTAGCGGTGCATGGCGTCGATGCCCAGGTCCATGCCCAGCTTGTAGAAATACACGTCACTGGAGCGGAAGATGGCCTCCTCCAGGTTCAGCCAGCCGTGACCCTCGCGCTTCCAGTCCCGCCAGCGGCGGTCACTGCCAGGAAGCTGGATATAGCCGGGGCACCAGACCCGCCGGCCGGGATCGATGCTGTTGCGGTCGAGTGCCGCCAGGGCCATCACCGGCTTGATGGTCGAACCTGGTGGGTACTGCCCCTGCAGGCTGCGGTTGAACAGCGGCCGGAACGGATGATCCAGCAGCTTTTGATAATTCTTGCGGCTGATGCCGTCCACGAACAGCCCTGGCTCGAAGCTCGGCTTGCTGACCATGGCGAGTACGCCGCCGGTGTCGGGGTCCAGTGCCACCACCGATCCGGCGTGGTTGCCCAGCGCCTGGTATGCCACCCGCTGAATGTGGGCGTCCACTGTCAGATAGAGGCTCTGGCCCGGCTGCGGCGGGGTGAAGGAGAGCTCCCGTAGCGCGCGGCCCATGGCATTGGTTTCCAGCAGTCGCGAACCCGGCCGCCCGTGGAGCTTGTCCTCGTGGCTGGCTTCCACCCCGGTCCGGCCGATGTGGGTGCTGCCGCGGTAGCGCTTGTCGTCGATGACCCGCTGGTCGGCCTCGGTGATGCCGCCGACATAGCCGATCAGATGCGCGGCCACCTCGCCCATCGGATAGTGGCGGGTCAGGCCGGCGCGGATTTCCAGTCCCGGGAAATCCCGGCGGTTGACCTCGAATCGGGCGACTTCGCGCTGGCTAAGATTCAGGCGAATAGGGATGCCCCGGAAGCGGGGCTGCTTGCGCATGCGCTCGTAGAAACGCTGACGATCGCGCTCGCTGATGGTGACGAATTCGGCGAGCCGGTCCAGGGTGGCCTCGATATCGGCCACCTGTTCGGGAATTATCTCCAGCCGATAGGCCGGCAGGTTATCGGCCAGGACGATGCCGTTACGGTCGTAGATCAGGCCGCGCACGGGGGGCACAACCTGCACCCGGGTGCGATTGTTGTCCGAGCGCAGGGTGTAGTAGCCGTGTTCGACCACCTGCAGATAGGCCAGCCGGGTAATCAGCCCGCCCACCATGACTGCCATGATGACGCCGGCCACGACGGTTCGCCAGAGGAACAGATGGCGTTCCGCGCCGTGGTCCTTGATCGGGGTATCCGACGACATGAATCAGTGCCCGACCCCGGTTGCCGGTAGTCGACAGGTCATCAACTATCGACCTCCACCAGCGCGAAGCGTTCCAGAATCAGCGACCACAACGGCCAGACCACGGCGGTGCTGACCACCGGCAGCCATCGCCACCAGAGGTCCACCTGCCGCCCGTTGATGCCGTCGATCCAGAACAGGGTGAAGGCGTAGGCGATCAGGGCCGGCAGCAGCGCCACACCCTGCTGGATCAGCGGCAGGGTCCAGAGCAGATCGCGCATCTTGAACACGATGAAGGCCGCCAGTGCCAGCGCCAGTGCGTGCTGACCCAGCGGCGTGGTGTAGCCAGCGTCCAGCAACAGGCCGGCGAACCAGGCGGCGAGCACGCCCACGCGATGGGGCTGATGCAGGACCCAGAACAGGATGGTGGCGGGAAACAGGGCCGGCCGTGCGATCGCCGCCCAGGGCGGCAGGGGCAGAAACGTCAGCACCAAGGCCACCACTAGGCTGCCCAGCATGAGCAGCAGACTGGATCGCAGAGTGGCGGTCATTGTTCGTCGGCGTTGGGGTCGGCGTCCGCTTCGTCCTTTGCAGCGGCGTCCGGGGCTGATGTTTCATCCTCGGTGCCACCGCCGGTGGCGGCCGGTTCATCCGCCTCGGCGTCCTCCTGATGGCGCCAGACCAGCAGCACTTCCCGACCCCGGTTGAGCTTGGCGATGGGGTCCGCGGCGATGGTGAGAAACTCGTTGCCGGCTTCGTGGCTGATACGCCGCACCCGGGCCACCGGATAGCCCGGCGGGTAACGGCCGCCCAGGCCCGAGGTAACCAGCAGGTCCCCCTCCTGCACGTCGGCATTGCTGGGCAGGAATGGCAGCAGGAGCGTGTCCGCCTGCCCGGTGCCCTGGGCGATGGTCTGCAGGCCGGTGCGGTTGAACTCCACCGGAATACCGTGGTTGGCATCGGTGATCATGATCGCCGTCGCTCCCATCGGATTGGCCTCCGTGACCTGTCCCATGATGCCGTTGGCGTCCACCAGCGCCTGCCCCTCGAACACGCCGTCGAGCGTGCCCTTGTTGAGTTTGACGTGGTGGCGGTAGGGGTCCGGGCTCAGGGACATGATCTCGGCAATCAGCACTTCCTCGCGCAGCGATTTGGATGAGGCCAGCAGGCCGCGGATGCGCTCGTTCTCGGCCTGCAGCGATGCCAGTTTCTGCAGTCGCCGCTCCATCAGCAGCACCCGACGTTCCAGGGATTCGTTGCGGGCCGCCAGTTGCCCGCGGTCCAGATAGGCCGACACGGTGTCTGCCAGGTCGTAGGGCATCTCGGCCAGCGACTGGACCGGCTGGATCACCGTGGCCAGGCCGGCGCGCACCGGAGACAAATCCTCCCGGCTGTGATCAAGGATCATCAGTACCACCGAGACCACCAGCACCAGGATGATCCGTGCGCTGGGCGGCGGGCCGCGCAGGAACAGCCGATTCTCGTCTTCGTCCAGGCCGCGCACCGGGGTCAGGCCGCCCGTCGGGGGTGGCGCGAGGCATGCCGCATCGATAGCGCCCGCCGCCGGCGCTCATGGTCAGGGCCGTTCACGTTGCAGACCTGACGCAGGAACACCTGAGCAATCACTCCAGCGCGAACATCTGTCCGGTCTTGCGGTCGATCATCTCCAGCAGGATGCCGCCGCCACGGGCCACGCAGGTCAGCGGATCGTCGGCAATGATCACCGGCAGGCCGGTTTCCTCGCTGATCAGCTTGTCGATGTCGGTAAGCAGGGCGCCGCCGCCAGTGAGCACGATGCCGCGCTCGGCCACATCCGAGCCGAGTTCCGGCGGGGTGGCCTCCAGCGCCGTCTTGACCGCGCCGACGATGCCGGATAGCGGTTCCTGCAGCGCGTCGAGCACCTCGTTGGAGTTCAGTGTGAACGAGCGGGGTACACCCGCGGACAGATGCCGGCCGACCACCTCGATCTCCTTGACCTCGTGGCCGGGGAAGGCGGTGCCGATCTGATGCTTGATCGATTCGGCCGTGGCCTCGCCGATCAGCATGTTGTACTGCCGGCGCACGTAATTGACGATGGCTTCGTCGAAGCGGTCGCCGCCCATGCGCACGGATTCCGCGTAAACGATGCCGTTGAGCGAAATCACTGCGACCTCCGAGGTGCCGCCGCCGATATCCAGCACCATGGAACCCCGCGCCTCGCCCACCGGTATGCCGGCGCCGATGGCTGCGGCCACCGGTTCTTCCACCAGATACACCTTGCGCGCTCCGGCGTTGGAGGCCGATTCGCGAATCGCGCGTCGTTCCACCTGGGTAGAACCGTAGGGCACGCACACCAGCACCCGTGTAATCGGGCGCAGCAGCCGCTTCTTGTGGACCTTGCGGATGAAGTGCTGGAGCATCTTCTCCGTGACGGTGAAATCGGCGATCACCCCGTCCTTGAGCGGGCGAATGGTGGTGATATGGCTGGGGGTGCGCCCCAGCATGCGCTTGGCGTCGTGGCCGACGGCCTCGATCCGCTTGCCGCCGCGGGCATCCTGACGGACAGCGACCACCGAAGGTTCATTCAGGACGATGCCCTGGTCGCGGGCGTAGACAAGCGTGTTGGCGGTGCCCAGGTCGATCGAGAGATCGTTGACGAATAGGCCCCGGAAGTTATCGAACATATTGCTGGGAGTCCCTGTTGCCCGAGGGGAGCGCGGCGGCGATCCAATGCAAAAACCGCGGCCCGGTGACGCTGACCGGTGGCGCGGTGAGAATGCCGGCTATGCTAGCCGAGCCTTGAATCACGGGCAAGCAAGGCGAAAGCGGGGCTTTCCGGAATCCGTGCTGATGCCATGCCGCGATTAAGCCGCGACGGTGAATATGCTAATTTGTCGCGCCGCGAGACCGCCGAGCGCCGGCAGTCCGAGCCCTTCAACAACCCTCGGAAACGTCGTGAGCCTGAAACCCGAACAAGTGCGCAAGGTTGCCTTTCTGGCCCGCCTGCGGCTCGATGAGGACCGGGTGCCAGAGTATGCCAACGAACTCTCCGGCATTCTCGGCCTGGTCGACCAGCTCGAACGGGCCGACACGGACGGTGTCGAGCCGATGGCGCATCCGCTGGATCTGGCCGCCCGCCTGCGCGTCGACGCGGTCAGTGAGGGTGATCAGCGTGACGCCTTTCAGGCGATCGCTCCGGCCACCGAGGGTGGCCTTTACCTGGTACCGCGGGTGATCGAATGAGCAGATTGCGCGAACTGGCCGCGCGGCTGGCCGCCCGCGAGGTCTCAGCGGTCGAACTGACACGCGAGGCGTTGGCCCGTATTGAACGGCACGACGGCGACCTGAATGCGCTGGTCACCGTCTGCGCCGACCGTGCCCTGGCGCAGGCCGAAGCCGCCGACGCCACGCTGGCCGCCGGCGCCGGCCCATTGACCGGCATACCGCTGATCCACAAGGATATTTTCTGCACATCCGGGGTGCGTACCAGCTGCGGCTCGCGCATGCTAGACAACTTCGTGCCGCCGTACGACGCCACCGCGGTCGAGCATCTGGACGCTGCCGGGATGATCACGCTGGGTAAGGCCAACATGGACGAGTTCGCCATGGGCTCGTCCAACGAGACCAGCTTTTACGGCCCGGTTCGCAATCCCTGGAACACGGACTACGTGCCCGGCGGTTCCTCGGGCGGGTCGGCCGCGGCGGTGGCCGCAGGGCTGGCCCCGGCCGCCACCGGCACCGATACCGGCGGCTCCATCCGCCAGCCGGCGGCGCTGTGCGGCATCACCGGCTTCAAGCCCACCTACGGCCGCGTCTCCCGCTGGGGCATGATCGCGTTCGCCTCCAGTCTGGATCAGGCGGGCTGCTTCGCCCGTTCGGCCGAGGACTGCGCGCTGCTGCTCCAGGCCATGGCTGGTTTCGACGAACGCGACTCCACCGCCGTCGACCGGCCGGTGCCCGACTATGCCGCCGCCCTGACCGGCGACATCAAGGGCATGAAGGTGGGTGTGCCGTCCGAATACTTCGCCGAGGGCCTGGAAGCCCGCACCCGCGCCGCGGTGGAGGCCGGCATCCAGGAACTGGAAGGGCGCGGGGCGGAGATCGTGGAAATCAGCCTGCCGCACACGGATCAGGCGGTGCCCACGTACTACGTGGTGGCGCCCGCGGAGGCCTCGTCCAACCTGTCGCGCTTCGACGGGGTGCGCTACGGCTACCGCTGCGACGACCCGGCCGATCTGGAAGACCTCTACCTGCGTTCCCGCGGCGAAGGCTTCGGCCGCGAGGTGCAGCGCCGGATCATGGTAGGCACCTACGCGCTGTCCGCCGGCTACTACGACGCTTATTACCTGAAGGCCCAGAAAGTCCGCCGACTGATCGCGGACGATTTCCGCCGCGCCTTCGAGCAGGTGGACGTCATTGCCAGTCCCACCACCCAGGGACCGGCCTTCCGCCTGGGCGAGAAGCTGGACGATCCGGTCACCATGTACCTGAACGACATCTACACCATCCCGGCGAATCTCGCCGGCCTGCCCGGTATTTCCGCGCCTTGCGGGTTCGTGAACGACCTGCCGGTGGGCATGCAGTTGCTGGCGCCCTGGTTCGAGGAAGGCCGTCTGCTCAATGCCGCCCACGCCTACCAGCAGGCCACCGACTGGCACACGCGCCGGCCGGAGGGCTTCGAGGCATGAACTGGGAAGCCGTTATCGGGCTGGAAATCCACATCCAGCTCAGCACGCAGAGCAAGATTTTCTCCGGCGCGTCCACCGCCTACGGTGCCGACCCCAATCGCCAGGCCTGCGCCATCGATCTGGGCATGCCCGGCGTGCTGCCGGTGATCAACCAGGAAGTCATCCGGCGGGCGGTGATGTTCGGCCTGGCGATCAACGCCGAGATCGCCCCGCGCTCGGTGTTCGCGCGCAAGCACTACTTCTACCCCGACCTGCCCAAGGGCTACCAGATCAGCCAGTACGAGCTTCCGATCGTGGCCAACGGCCGCCTTGAGATCGTGGCGGAGGAGGGTGCCGAGCCACGCACCATCGGCATCACCCGCGCCCATCTGGAAGAGGATGCCGGCAAGTCCCTGCACGAGGGCTTCGAGAGCATGACCGGCATCGACCTCAACCGCGCCGGCACCCCGCTGGTCGAGTGTGTGTCCGAGCCGGATATCCGCACGCCCGCCGAGGCCGCCGCCTACGCCCGCAAGATGCACGCCCTGGTGCGCTATCTCGACATCTGCGACGGCAACATGCAGGAAGGCTCGTTCCGGGTGGACGCCAATGTCTCGGTACGGCCGCGAGGCACCGAGGCATTCGGCACCCGCACCGAAACCAAGAACGTCAACTCCTTCCGCAACCTGGAAAAGGCGATTGCCTTCGAGATCGAGCGGCAGATCGAGGTGCTGGAGGATGGCGGCGAGATCGTGCAGGAAACCCGCTTGTTCGATGCGGATCGTGGAGAAACCCGCTCCATGCGCAGCAAGGAAGAGGCCCACGACTACCGCTACTTCCCGGACCCGGACCTGCTGCCGGTCGAGATCGACGACGCCTTCGTTGAAGCCGCCCGCAGCCGTCTGCCCGAACTGCCGGACGCCAAAGCCGCGCGCTTTGCGGCCGACTACGGTCTGTCAGCGGCCGATGCCAGCCAGCTAACCGCCACCCGCGAGCAGGCCAACTACTTCGAGGCCGTGGTGGCCGCGTCCGAAGGCGCCGGCGGCAAACTGGCCGCCAACTGGGTGCTCAGTGAACTCGCTGGCGCGCTGAACCGGGACGGGGTGGATCTGACCGAAGCCCCCTTGAGCGCCGAGGCCCTGGGCGGGCTGATCGCCCGTATCCACGACAACACCATCTCCGGCAAGATCGCCAAGGACGTGTTCGACTCGCTCTGGAAGGGCGAGGGCCACACCGCGGACGAGGTCATCGAGGCGCGGGGTCTCAAGCAGATCACCGACACCGGCGCCATCGAGGCGTTCGTCGACGAGGTTATCGCCAGCAATCCCGATCAGGTCGAGCAGTACAAGGCCGGCAAGACCAAGGTGGTCGGCTTCCTGGTCGGCCAGGTCATGAAGGCCTCCCAGGGCAAGGCCAATCCCAAGGAAGTCAACAAGCTGATGACGGCCAAGCTGAACGAGTCCTGAGGCGCGTCAGGCGGTAGCTGCCTGCGATCTCACATCCGGCCGGGCCAGTGCTTCCAGCGACAGTTATTCATCCGGATCGGCCTGGTTGATCTCGCCGGTGTCGGCCGCAGCGGGCGCCGCATGTCGGCGTACCATAAGTGCCGTGTGACTCTTGCCAACCGGTGCCGCGCTCATCATGCATCTTCAAGCCGTCATGCTGGATCGGCTGCCGCTGGACCGGGGCGATCTGGACTTCGCACCGATCCGGGCGGCGGTCGATCAACTGGTCTGCCACGATGCGACCGCGCCGGGCGAGATCACGGACCGTCTGGCCGGCTTCGACGTGGTGCTGGTCAACAAGGTTCAGCTGGACCGCGAGGCGCTGGCAGCGGCCGACCGGCTCAAGCTGGTCTTGGTGATGGCAACCGGCACCAATAACGTGGATACCGATGCCTGCCGGGATCTGGGCATCAGCGTCTGCAATTGTCGCGGCTACGCCACGCCGGCGGTGGTGCAGCATGTGACCGCGCTGCTGACCGCGTTGGCGACCCGCTGGCATGACTATGACGCCGCGATTCGCCGCGGCGACTGGCAGCGGTCGGGGACCTTCTGTCTGCTGGGTTATCCGATTGCCGAACTGGCGGGTCGGCGGCTTGGCATTGTTGGCCACGGTGAGCTGGGGCGCGGCGTGGCCCGGGTGGCCGAGGCCCTGGGCATGGAGGTGCTGCTGGCCGATCGTCCTTACGCCCGCAAAATCCGGCCCGGGCGATTGTCCTTCGACGCGATGCTGGCACAGGCGGATGCGCTGACGCTGCACTGCCCGCTGACCGATGCCACGCGCCACCTGATCGACGCCGACGCCCTGGCGCGGATGCCCGATCATGCCCTGCTAATCAACACCGCCCGCGGCGGGCTGGTGGATGAGGCGGCGCTGGCGGACGCGCTGCGGGCCGGGGAGATCGGCGGCGCCGGGATCGATGTGTTCTCGCGGGAGCCGCCCCCGGCCGATCATCCCCTGCTGGCCGAGAACATCCCCAATCTGATCATCACCCCACACAGCGCCTGGGGCAGTCTGGAGGCCCGTCGCCGGCTGGTAGGGCAGCTGGCGGAGAATCTGCTGGCTTTCCGGGACGGGGCGCCCATCCGGCTGGTGTGAGCGACCGCCTCCCGGCCGGATACGTTAGGCTCCACGGCGATGGTTTTATCACGTGGATTGGCATGGCAGGTATGAATCGATCGTCCCGTTTAGCCCAGGGGCTCGCGTGGATGGCGCTCGCGGGCGTAATGAGCGGTTGCGCCGCGTTGCGGACCTATCAGGCGGAATCGCCGGGGGTGCGGGTGGCCGACATTCAGGTAGCGAAGTTCTCGTTTACCGAACAGGTACTCGACGTCACCCTGGATGTATCCAATCCCAATGCCTACGCGCTCGCGATTGCCGGTATCGACTACGAGTTGCTGGTGGACGGGCAGGCCCTGGCCGATGGCGCCACCAGTGATGGATTCACGCTGCCGGCCAGTGGGTCGACCCAGGTGCAGATCAGCGTGGCGGGCGACCTGCTGGACGGCATGTCGCGCTATCAGGAATGGCAGAAGCAGGGCCGGAAGGTGGTGGCGTATGTCCTGGCGGGAGGTCTGCGCGTCAGCGGGGTGCCGGTGAGCCTGCCGTTCAGTTACTCGGACAAGATATCGCTGACACCGCCCTGATCGCTGCAATGCGCTAGCATCAGGTCGGTTTCAATACGGGATACGAGCATGCAGAGCAGGATTAGCGCCGCGATTCTCGGCATTTTCGTGGCCGCCGGGCTGGCGCTGGCGGGCTGGTTCGTGGCCGATGCGGCCCGGGCCCTGCGCGCGGCGGACCGCGTGGTGGAGGTCAAGGGCCTGGCCGAACGCGAAGTGGCGGCCGATCTCGCGCTGTGGTCGCTGGCCTACACCACCACCGCCGATGATCTGGAAGGCCTGCATCGGGCCCTGGATGCCGATGCCGAGGCGATTGCGGCGTTTCTGACCGAGCGCGGTTTCGATGCGGATGCCATCACCCGGGGGCCGCCGAACATCACCGACCGGGATGCCTTTTCCAACAACAACGCCGACGACCGCTACCAGGCCCAGGCAGTGACGCTGGTGCGTACCGGCCGAGTGGATGCGGTCAAGGCCGCGCAGCAGGAAACCAATGCGTTGATCGCGGCTGGGGTCACACTCAATCGCAATTACGAGTATCCCACCGAGTACCTGTTTACGCAGCTCAACGAGATCAAGCCGGACATGATCGCGGAGGCCACGAAAAGCGCCCGCGAGGCCGCCGAGCAGTTCGCGGAGGATTCCGGCAGCGAAGTGGGCGGCATTCGCCGGGCCCGCCAGGGCTATTTCTCAATCGAGGACCGTGACCGTCTGTCGCCCCAAGTGAAGCGCGTCCGGGTGGTGACTACGGTGGAGTATTTCCTGACCGATTGATTCGCTTGCACTGACGGCCGGTGCCGCCTACCGTCAGCCGCCGGAACCCACCGAGACGGGGTGACTACCCATGCCGCAGAAACTGCTTTCCTTCGCCACGGGCGGCCGCGGCACCATGGACATCACCGGCGACGTGGCCGCGGTGGTGGCCGACGCCGGGGTTGCCACCGGCCTGTGCCATGTCTTCTGCCGTCACACCAGCGCGTCGCTGATGATCTGCGAGAACGCCGATCCGGACGTCCGGGCCGATCTGGAACGATGGCTGGCCGATGCAGTGCCCGATGGCGATCCGCGCTACGTGCACCAGAGCGAGGGACCGGACGACATGCCGGCGCACATCCGCAGCATTCTGACCGGCATGTCGTTGATGCTGCCGGTCACCGACGGCCGGTTGAACCTGGGCACCTGGCAGGGGGTGTACCTCTACGAGCACCGTGCCGGCCGGCATGACCGGCAGATCGTGGTGACCGTGACGCGCGATCAGGCGGGCTGACATCCGGGCAGGCCGCGTTTCATCCATCGTGCCCGGGCAGCCACTCGGTGCTGCCCCGGATTTCGGTGCGTTCGCCCTCGACATCCACCGGAATAGACCACTCGCCGACCACGCCGGGCTTGCTCCGGTCCGCGGGCGGGTCGCCCTTGTGGAAGGCGCGTGGGTCACGCCAGCCGAATCCGCCCGTTGTTGACGCGACGGCCCATTTCGCGCCGTCGCCGCCGCTGTCTTCATGACCGATGGGCGAGTCGGACGGCGCGGCGATGCGCCAGGTCGGGCTGCGGCGATTCACCAGCACCTTGCCGGGGATATAGCGCACGAAGGGCTCGCCCTCGATTCCCAGGACGGTAAAGCTGGCGTTGCCGCGGTTGGCGATGAATACACCCGGCACCAGGCCCGCCAGCGGGTAGACGCTGACATCCGCCGCGGGCGCCTGGTCCGATGCAAGGCGGGTGCGGTACAGGCCATTGGGCGCGTCGCGGTAGAGGAAATAGCCGGAGATGATGTGTTCTTCGCCGCGAAAACGCACCGGAATGGCCCAGCGCTGGACCAGCACCTCGTCCTCGTATTCGCGCAGCGTCGGCACCGTCATGCCGTCCACCTGCAGGCGTG
This sequence comes from Spectribacter acetivorans, assembly GCF_031846305.1. Taxonomy (NCBI): domain Bacteria; kingdom Pseudomonadati; phylum Pseudomonadota; class Gammaproteobacteria; order Salinisphaerales; family Salinisphaeraceae; genus Spectribacter; species Spectribacter acetivorans. Next base: position 77,770 of record NZ_JAVRHY010000010.1, on the reverse strand, counting down.
AATCGAACCAGGCCCAGGCCGGCCCGTTGTCCACCCGCTGCCAGCGCGGTTCGCCGGCAGCGCTGGCGGGTGGTGGTCGGTCCTCGGCATAGCGGCTGCGGTGAAAGGCCGAACTGGCCAGGTTGGCGGTGGTTTCGTGCGGGCCGATGCGCAGGAATGGCTGATCGCCGTGATCGAGAATCTCGAGGGTGTCGCCGGTCAGGTTATGCACGGCGATACGGGGCGAGGCCGTCTGCTGCAGTTGTACCAGCAAACCATCCAGCGCAGGCGGGAGCCGATCCAGCGAAGGGCGGATCTGCCAGACGCGGGCATCCGCATCCGCCGCATGGGTGACCGGGCTGGCCAGCAGGAGGGCGGCTGCGCCCAGGCAGCTAAGGAGTCGGCTTGTAATGTTTCGCGTCATCCGGCTTTAGTGCCGGAAATGACGCATCCCCGTCAATAGCATGGCAATGCCGGCCTCGTCCGCGGCGGCGATCACTTCATCGTCTCGGATGGAACCACCGGGCTGGATGACGGCCTTGATGCCGGCCCTGGCGGCCGCGTCGATGCCGTCGCGAAAGGGAAAGAAGGCGTCGGAAGCCATCACCGCGCCCGGGACTTCCAGCCCCGCTTCCCCGGCCTTGATGCCCGCGATGCGGGCGGAATCCACGCGGCTCATCTGCCCCGCGCCGATGCCCACGGTCTGACCGTTGCGCGCGTAGACGATGGCGTTGGACTTGACGTATTTGGCCACGCGCCAGGCAAACAGCAGGTCGGCGTGCTCCTGCTCGGTGGGTGCGCGGGCGGTGGCGGTCTGCAGGCTGGTTTCGTCCAGCAGCGGGATGTCGTCGTCCTGGACCAGCAGGCCGCCGCTGATCGGCTTGAAGGTGAGCGCCGCCGCCGCGGTGCCGGGCCAGCCCGTTTGCAGCACGCGCACATTCTTCTTGCCGGCCAGGGCCTGGCGGGCGGCCTGATTGACCGCCGGCGCGATGATCACCTCGGCGAACTGGTTGTCGACGATGGCCTGCGCGGCCGGCCCGTCGAGCTCGCCGTTGAAGGCGATGATGCCGCCGAAGGCCGATACCGGGTCGGTGGCGAAGGCGCGCCGGTAGGCGTCCTCCTGGTCGCGCCCGGTGGCCACGCCGCAGGGATTGGCGTGCTTGACGATCACGCAGGCCGGGGCGTCGCCGTCGAACGCACGAATGCAGGCGAGGGCGGCATCGGCATCGGCCAGGTTGTTGTAGGACAGGGCCTTGCCCTGGAGTTGTTCGGCGCCGGCCAGACTACCGGCTGCCGGCCTCGCATCGTGATAGAACGCGGCCGCCTGATGCGGATTCTCGCCGTAGCGCAGGATTGCCTTCCGCTGATACTGACGATTGAAGGTGGCCGGAAAGGGCTCGCGTCCGCCATCGGGCGAGATGCGGCCGAGATAGTCGGCGATGGCGTCATCGTAGCCGGCGGTGTGGGCGAAGGCCTTGCCGGCCAGCGCCACTCGCTGGTCCGTCGGAATACCGCCGTCATGGGCGCGTATGGCGTCGAGCAGGGCGGGGTAGTCGTCCGGGTCCACCGCTACGGTGACGAAGGCGTGGTTCTTGGCGGCCGCGCGTATCAGCGTCGGGCCGCCGATGTCGATGTTCTCGATCGCGTCCGCGAAGGGGCAGTCCGGCCGGGCGATGGTGTCGGCAAACGGATAGAGGTTGACCACCACCAGGTCGATCGGCTCGATGCCGTGTTCGGCCATGACCGCGCCGTCCACGTCCCGGCGGCCGAGAATGCCTCCGTGGATGCGGGGATGCAGGGTCTTGACCCGCCCGTCCATGAGCTCCGGGGCGCCGGTATGCTCGCTGACGTCGGTGACCGGCAGATCGGCCTCGCGCAGCGCCCGGGCGGTGCCGCCGGTGGAAAGCAGGTGGACGTTCTGTTCGACCAGGCCGGTGGCCAGCGCGACCAGGCCACGCTTGTCGGAAACACTCAGTAATGCGCGACGCACGGGCCCGGCATCGGCCATGTTCAAACTCCTTCGGAACCGGTGCGCTGGACTAGCGGTCCAGCGCGTACTGTTTCAGTTTCTTGCGCAGCGTGCCGCGGTTGATCCCCAGTACCTCGGCGGCCCGGGACTGATTGCCGGCGCTGTATTCCAGCACTGACGACAGCAGCGGCTTTTCCACCTGCTCCAGCACCATCCGATACAGGTCGCTGGGCGGCTGGCAGCCATTGAGGGCGCGGAAGTACTCATCCAAGCTGTCGCTGACGTGATGACTCAGCGGGATCGGTTGGTTCGGGCGACGGTCAGTCATCGGCGATTCGGCACACGCGCGTCAGCGGTAAGCGGCCAACCACTATAACCGCAAGCTGGAAACAGGCAAACCCGTGGAACCCGTAACGCATGCCCTAGGACGGGAAGAAGCGGATCGGGTAGTTGCCGCGCCATACCGGCACGCCGTCCTGGGCGCCGAAGTTGATCAGGCGAACACGATTGAGAATCTTGTCTTCGAGCTCCGGATTGTCCAGGTCGCTCGACACGATCGACGCCGACGTCACCTCGCCCGAGGGCTGGATTTCGAGTTCCAGCACCACGGTGCCGCGCATGCCGGGGTTGGTGCGCAGCCCGCGCTGATAGATCGAGAACAGCGAACTCTTGTTGCGATCGAATACCACCTGGATGGATTCCACCGATCGCACCGCCTGGCCGCCGCCACCGCTGCGGCCGCTGCCGCCGCCAACAGCCTGACCGCCGCCCGGCGGTCCCTCGACCCGGGTGGTGCTGCGGCCGGCCAGCTCGGTGCCGCCGCCAAGCTCGCCGGGCGATCCCACCTGGGACTGGATACCGGTACTGCCTTCACCCAGATTGTTGGTGATCAACCGGCGGGTATTGGTGTTGGCCGCCGCGCCGGCGGACAAGTCGCGCTGCGAGCGCACGGACTGCGTCGCCTGATTGTCGCGCACGTCCTGCAATTGGTCGGCAAACGCCATCACGCCCGATTCTCGCGCCCTGGGCTGCGGGCTGGGTTCGGCCACCTCGGGCTCGGGCTGCGGCTGGGGTTCGGGCTCCGGTACCGGTTCGGGTTCCGGCTCTGGTACGGGCTCGGGTTCCGGCGGTGGCTCTTCCTGTTGAACGGGCTCCGGCGGGGGAGGCGGCGGCGGCTCTTCCTGCTGCTCGATTACCAGTTCGGCCAGGCGCGGCGGCAGTTCGTCTTCCTGCTCCTCCTCGGGCAACTCGAACAGCGGCAGCAGCGGCATCAGCAGCGACAGCAGCAGGATCGGTAGCAGGATACCGAACAGGATGCCGGAGAACCGGCGGTCGGCGCGGTCATCCGCGCTCCACGGCAGCTGTGGACCAAGGGCGATCGCACTCATCCCTGCGGTTCCTGTAGGACGGCCAGCGATACCCGGCCGAATTCGGCCGCGGTACCGGTGAGCATGACTTTGCGGATCAGGCGATAGGGCAGTTCCTTGTGTGCCATCACGGTGATCTGGCCGCGGCCGACGGGGGCCTCGCCTTCCTCGGCTTCTTCGGGGTCATCGAGTGCGCTGCGCTGCAGGGCCTCGGCCAGTGCCGGAATGGTGGCCTCGTCCCCGGCCATCGCGCTCTCGTGATCGATGATCTCGCGTCCGTTCACCATGATCCGGTCGCGGGTGAGCATTACCACGATGGTGTCCTCTGCCTGCTTCTCCGCGGTGGATTCGGGCAGGTCCAGATCCTTCGGGCTGGGCAGCGTCTGCACATCGGAGGCATTCACCAGCAGGAAGAACACCAGGATGGTGAAGATATCCATCAGCGACACAAGGTTCATCGTTGGCCGCCGGTTCTGGCGGCTGTGATGGCGCTCCATGCGGCGAGCGCGGCGCGAGGTTCTCATGGCGCATCTCCCAGCGCGATTTCCGGGAACAGTTCGGTCGACACCGACTTGCCGGGGTTATCCGGATCCGGCTGCTTGGCGATGCGCACGGCATCCATCACGTTCACCAGGATGTCGTATTCGGTATCCGGCTCCAGCAGCACGCTGGCCTCGGTGACCTCGGGGTTTTCCGCCTTGATCGCCTGCATGATGTCCGAGAGCCGGTCGTAGTCGAAGCTGTCGTCATCGGTCTGCTCGATGGTAGCCACGCGCCGGCGGCCATCGCCGACGATCAGGGCGGTGTCGCGCACGATCACCTCCAGCCGCAATTTGTCCTCCTGCTCGGTCTGCTCACTGGCGCTGGGCAGATTGAGCTCCAGGATCGCCAGTTTGGTGAACACCGCGGTGATCAGCAGGAACGGCACCAGGATCACCATCAGGTTGAGGAACGCGGTGATATTGAGCTCGCCGACGTCCTTGTCACGCCGGCGGGAGGAAAAGCGGCGACGCATCAAACTGTCTGCCCGTCCTGCTGACGCTGGGCCGGTACCGTGTTGAGGAACTTCACCGAGGCCATTTCCAGGCTATCCACCACGTGGGTGGTCTTGGTAGACAACAGGGCATGAATGAGCAGCAGCGGGATCGCCACCATCAGCCCGAAGGCAGTGGTGTTCATGGCCACCGAGATGCTGGCGGACAGCAGGTCGGCCTTTTCGGCCGGGTCGGCATTGGCCACTGCGGTGAAGGCCTGGATCAGACCGATGATGGTGCCCAGCAGGCCGAGCAGCGTGGCGATGTTGGCAAACGTCGCCAGGTAATGGGTGCGGCGCTCCAGGTTCGGTACCGTCTCCATCAGCGACTCCTCCATGGCCATCTCCACGTCCTCGCGACGGTGGCTGGTGCGCAGGCGCGACAGACCGTAGTTGAGGATGGTGCCGATCTCGGCCTTGGAATCCGCGGTGGCGGACTGGGCGCGGTCGTAATCACCGCTGGCCAGGATCGGGCTCAGGCGATCCCATTCCTTGCGGTTGCGGATTTCGGTGCGGCGAAGATGCCACCAGCGCTCCAGTGCAATCGCCAGACCCAGTCCCAGAATGAACACGATCGGGAACATGAATGGCCCGCCGTTCTGGAAAAAGCTGACGATGGTGTTGTAGGCCTCCATTGAACAATCTCCTTGATTTGTATGCGCCCCGGTCCGGCGCCCGGTGCCGGTGCGGGCCTGTGGGACCGACGCGGGCCCTGATTACTGCCCTTGTGCCTGTTCGTAGTAGTCCAGCCGACGCTGGAATTCGTCGGGATCGATCGGTTCCAGCGGCTCCTCGACCAGGCGGGTGGGCTCGCTGGTCAGGTCGCCCACGCTGCCCTTCTTCCAGGGAACGATGGTCAGGCCCTTGGGCAGTTCCTGGGAACCGAAGATGTTGCTGCCGCCCTCCGGCCCGGCGGCCGGCTGTCCTTCCGGTTGCGCCAGTGCCACGCCGCTGACGGCCAGCATCAGCCCGGCGGCTAGAGTCGTTGCTTGATGTCGGCGATCCATAGCGCCACCTCGTCGTCTGGCTGTTCGGAGAGCGCCTGAAAGCGCTCGTAGTGTGTCAGAGCCTGCTGCGGCCGACGCAGATACACGTCATAGAGAATGCCGAGATTCAGATTCGCGTAACGGTTCTCGGGCTCCGCATTCAGCGCCGCCTTGTAGGCCTGCTCCGCCTTCTGGAACTGGCCATCGCGCCGGTACAGCACGCCCAGGCGGATCAGCGCCTCGGTCAGGCCGGGCTCGAGTTCCACTGCCTTTTCGAAGGCCGCGCGTGCTTCGTCGTCGCGCGACTGCAGCATGCGCGCCGTTCCCAGGTTGGCGTGGGCCTCGGCCAGACCCGGCACCTCGCGGGCCAGCGCGTCGAACACCTCGGCCGCGCGCTCGGCATTACCGGCGCGCAGGGCGCTGGCGCCGCTCTCGAAGCGGGCTGCCTGGTCGCTGGACATCCCGGTCGTTCGGGCCGGCTTGCTGGCGGTACCGTCCTGGTCGGGCCCGGGACCGGGGGCCACGGCACAGCCGGCGGCCAGCATCGCCACCCCGGCGACCAGCGCCAGGTGCTTACTCAACCGTAACAATGCCATCGCTCATGCGCTCCGTCTTGGCGTACCGGGCGGGTAGCAGTTCAGCCAGTTGCGCCAGGCTCTTGCGTACCCATTCGTCGTAAATACCGTTGTCGATGCGCTCGACATTGGCCTCGTGAATGCCGATGGCATCCTCCTCGAAGGGGAAGGCCTGCTCTTCCAGCAGGATTTCATATTGCGCCTTTTCATTGCCGGACAGTTCCGACGGGCGCGGTGATTCCAGCAACGCCTGCCCGAAATCGTAATACAAATCGCCGGTGTGGTACGTGGCAGCGGTGGTTACCTCGGCAATGCCGTAGTCCGCGGCCCGCCCGTAGGCGTCGAGTGCCGCCTGGAGCCGGTCCTTCTTGGCCGGCAGGCTCTGCTCCAGCGGCAGGTCTAGGCGAGTGGAATCGAACGCGGCGCGCTTGTCGCCGGCCAGTTTGAGCGAGGCCCGGGCGGCCAGCGTGCGGGTGCGTTCGGTGGCGGCGCCCGCGTTGGCGGCATGGCTGTCGATCAGGCGCTGGCGCCAGTCGTCCGCCCGCGCCGGGTCGCCCGAGTCCTGGTACAGATCGACCAGTGCATGCTGAGCCTCGATGGTGGTTTCGAAGTCCGGGTCGTGCTCGGTCAGGAGCGCCTCGTAGCCGGCGATGGCAGCACCGGTGGAGCCGGCCTCGGCGCTGAGCTGCGCGGTCTGCATCGCGGCGTCAAGCCGTTGGTCGGGCGCCAGCTGGGCCTGCTGGCTGATGCGGGCGAACTCGTCGGCAGCCGCCAGCTTGTTGCCGTCTTCCAGATGCAGCTCCGCCAGCTTGCGGGTGGCGTCGTCGGCCAGCTCGTTGCCTGGATATTCGCTGCGGAACGATTCCAGCAGGCCGATAGCCGCGCCGGTGTTCTCGGCGCGGATCTGGGCGGCGGCAGCGTCATACAGCGCGGTGGCACGCACATCTTCGGCCACACCGGCGGGCACGAGGTCGCGCAGCCGCAGGAATTCCTCGGCGGCCGCTTCATCCTCACCGGCTTCCACCAGGACTTCGCCCTGCTTGTAGAGCACCGTGGCCAGCTGTTGCTCCCAGTTTTCGCCGTCCTGCGGGGTGGCGTTGTTCAGCAGCCAGCGAAGCGCGGTTTCCGCGTCGGCATAGGCTTCGGTGTCCTGCGCGGCAGCGGCCCGTATGCGCCAGGCATTGGCCAGCTGCGTGTTGGTGGGCGGCGGCTGGTGGTCGATCAACTGCTGCGCCAGTTCGTCGGCGGTGGCCAGTTCCCCGGCGCGATAACGGTCCTCGGCCAGGCGTGCCAGGGCGTTGACGGCGTTTTCCTCGGCCGGGTATTCCGCCGCGAAACGCTGGGTGGATTCCAGTACCTGCGGATCGGTTGCGGCGGCATCGCCAGCGGCTTCACGCCAGGCCAGGATCGCCGCGTAGCCGGCTTCCGCGGCCTTTTCATTGGGGGCCATGTCGTAGGCAACCTGCTCGTACATGGTGGCGGCGTCGGCGAAGCGGTCCGCCTCGTACAGCACTTCCCCGCGCAGGAACGCCAGTTCCGGCGCACGCGGTGTTTCCGGGAAGATGGACAGGTAACGGTCGTACCACTCGGCGGCGGCGTCGTAGTCCACGGTCAGCCCGGTTTCCTGGGCACCCGCGTGCAGGGAGCCGGTGATGCTGTCCAGATATTCCTGCAGTCGATCGCGGACCTCGTCCACCGTGAGCGGGTCCTCGCCGTACCAGGACTGCTTGTCGATGCCGTAGCGCGTCACGTAGGCCTGTTTGGCCTCCAGGGCCGGCTTGTCGAAGCCGCCGGCCTCGAGGGCCTCGATGGACGCTACTTCCAGCGCCTTGGCCTGGGGGTGTTCCGGATTGCGGCGGGCGAAGGCCAGCGCCGTTTCTGACGCGTCGGTGTAGCGTTCCTTTTCCAGGTAGTAGTCCATCAGCCGCTGCGTCAGCAGATATTCGTAGGGCTGGGCCTGTTGCTGATCGACGAAGTCGGCGGGCGTGTATTCCGCGCCCAGCAGCGCGAAGTTGAGCGTCATGTTGCGCAGCGCGTCACGGGCGACTTCGGCGCTGGCCTCGGGAATGTCCGCCACCGCCAGGGTGCCGTCCTCGGCAATACCGCCGGTGCCGACCAGCTGCCGGATCACCTCGAGTTCGTCGGACAGCGCATCCTGGTGGCGCGCCAGCTTGTAGTAGGACCAGCCGCGCTTGTAGAGCGCCTGGATGTAGAAGTTGGCATCCTCGCCGCGCTCGACCAGCCAGGTGTAGTCCTCGGCGGCCACCCGGTAACTGCCGTTGACGAACCGGGTTTCGGCGCGGCGGAAGTAGGCCTCCGGAATCAGCTTGAAATCGGGATAGTTGTCGATCAGCCGGGTCAGGGCGGTGATGCCGGCGGCGGTATCACCGGCCAGGTCGGCGGCGTGCGCCGCGCGGTACAGCAAATCGGCTTCCCGCTCGCGGTAGCTCTGCACCGCGACCAGTCGCTGGTAGATGTTGAGCGCCCGGCGGGCAGGTTCCCGCGGATCGCTCGACTGGCTGGCGATGGCCAGCTCGGTGTCGGCCAGGCGACGCAGAATGGGGTTGCGCTCGCTGGGATCCTGCGTGAGTTTCAGCAGTTCACGATAGTTCTCGCGCATCTCCTCGAGACCGGCTTCACGCGGCTCCGAGGGGGTGATCTCGATCTGGCGTTCCTCCAGGCTCTTGAGGGTGGCGGGTGCTTCGTCCTGGGCCTGGGCCAGTGCGGTGGTCAGGCCTACCACGACCCCCAGGCCGAGACTGTGAAACCAGCGTGTCATGGTGCACCCCCCTCCGAGGCCCCGGCAGCAGCCGTGTCGAATAATGCGGCCCGTCCGCGCCGGATCTGGGCCAGATATGCGTCGAGAAACGCCTTGCGGCGACTCAGGATACGGTGAGTTTGCCCGCGCAGGAAGTCGGCATGCCGGTTCAGCGTCGCGGTCAGCTGTGATCGGGTGGTCTGAATGCGCTCGGCCGCAGCGCGTAGACGGTCGCGGCGTTGTGCCAGGCGGGGCGGCAGGGTATCGGACGTCAGCACTTCACGGAACACGGCCCGCTGAACCGGCTGTTCCAGTTCGGCGACCTGTTGCTGCCAGCGGTCGAGGCGGTCGAAGTTCATGCTGAGATCGTTCATGTCCGTAATGATGGTCTGGACGTCCTGCCGGGCGAGAATGTCCGCCAGCGGCACCGGCAGCGCTGCGGCCTCCACATCCAGTGACTGCAGCAGGCGCACCTCGGGAGCGGTATCGGCCGACCGGCGTGGCTCTGCAACCGCGCCGGACCTGGACAGCCGGTCCAGCAGGTCCCGGGTGGCCTGGCGCCGGGGCAGGAGCCGGTCCAGCGCTTCGGCATAGGCGGTTTCCGCCCGCTGACTGGCCGCCAGCTGCTGGAAGGCGTGGCCGGTCGCCATCAGCGCTTCCTGCACCGCGACGTCATCGGCATTGCGGCCGCCCAGTTCCAGCCATGGCCGTAGCGCCCGGCGGTAGCGTTCTTCCGCGGTTTCGCCGCCGTCTTCCCACTGGAATTCGTCACGGTCGCGGAACATGCGCGGACGGCCGCAGGATTCGCGCGGCATCCGGCGCAGTACCGGCAGAGAGTCGGGTAGCAGGCGAGCGGGGTCCTCGAGGCAGCGGATGCGCCGCAACAGCAGCAGGTCCTGGGGTTCGCCGTCGGGGGCCAGTTCCGACCAGCCGAGGCCGAGCAGGGCCTTGTCCGAGAACGGGCCGTCAAGACGGATACGCTTGAACAGGCCGCGCGCGGTGGCACCCTGGCCGAGTTCCAGAAAGCCGAATGCCAGGACCAGGTTCGCCTTGTCGCGTAGTGCCCGTGCGCTTGCCGTATCCGCATCCATGCGTCCGATTTCGTTGAGTTCGCCGGCACCTTCCTCGTTCCGGCCGGCGCGTACCAGCGCCACGCCGAGATTGTAGCGCGCAACGAGGTCGTCATCGTGGTCATCGATCCAGCGGCGCAGCGTCGCCGCCGCTTCCTCGGATTGGCCGGCCGCCAGCTGGAGTTGTCCGCGCAGCCCGCCAAGCCGGTCGGTGATGTCGTCCGGGATCATGATCACCACCCGGTCCAGGGCGGTCAGGGCCTGCTCGGGCGCGCCGCGTTGCTGCCAGGCCCTGGCAAGCTCGAACCACAGCCGGGTGCGTTCGGTGGCCGGCGGCTGGTCATCCAGCGCCTGTAACGTCTGCTGCGCCTGTTCGAGCAGGCCCGCGGCCAGCAGCGACCGCGCATGCGTCAGGCCCCCGGCCGCGCGAGTGCCCCGATACCGGAGCAGTGCCTCGTGCGGTGTACCCGTCCGCTGAAGATACTGGGCATGGGCGCCATGGAGTTCTTCCGCCGGGGCCGCCCGCAGGGCTTCGGCGGCGCCGACGGGTGCGACGGCGCAGGCCACACACAGGCCAAGGGCCGCGGGACCCGATACGGTCATGGCAGATCGTCGTAGCTGCGTGCGATCAGTCCCGGTCCGCCGTTGTTGCGACCGGCGTTGTCCACGGTGACCTCGGGCGCCAGCCGCAGTTCGAGCAGTCTCGGCCCCTCGGGCTTGTCGACGGTGAAGCGCTGCTCCCGGCGATAGGGCTGACCGTCCCATTGCCCTTCGAAGCGCACCCGAACTCGGTGCGGGCCGGGGTCGATGCCGGCGATGAACAGTTGCTGGGCGCCCTGATCCGAAAGCGCCGATCGTTCCTGGTCGCTGTAGCGATGGCGCGCGACCACCGTGCCGTCCACGCTGAGTTCCACCGCATCGAGCGTGAAATCGGTCATTGCCGGATCCACGGTGAAGAACACGGTCCAGCGGCGCGGGGCGGGATAATTGATGTCCTGTTCGAGATCGGTCAGCTCCGCCTCGAGATCGAGCATTTCCAGCTTGAGGTTCTGGGTGGCTTGATCGAGCGCCCGCAGTTCGCTGTCGGCATCCGGTTCGGCGGCAGTGGCGGCAGCCATCGTCAGGGCCAGGATGACCCCGATGAACGGGCGGACAGGGAGATTCATAAAGGCGCTTTTGCGGGACTCTTCGCTTGAAGTCATCGGCGAACTCGGTCGAAGTCTTGAGCGTCGCCGCGTGAGTCCCGAGTATAGACAACCGTTGCCGAAACTGTCATGGCGTGTCGGGATTGCCCGCCCTGTAGAGTGCGGCCAGCCCCTGCCGGGCGTGTGCAAGATAACGGTTGAGTTGCTCGGTCACGATGTCGCGGCGCTGTTGCTGGTGATGTTCGACCGCCCGCGCGAGCCGCTGTTCCAGCGCCGCATGACGGGCCGCCAGCGCCCGCACCCGTTGCGCCAGGCGCTGCATGCGCGCCTCGGCCGGGGGGGTATTGATTGGTGGCGGGGCGGTCCGGGCGGATGCCAGACCCATGGTCATGAGCCCGCGCGGCAGCACGGAAGGTGCCGGTTCACGGCCGGCATCGGCGCGCCATGCGAGCAGCCCCGCCGCCAGATCCTGCGCCGGCGCCGAGTCGGACAAACGTGACAGTTGTTCCGATAGTCGGCCACCACGCACGCCGAGGTGCCGATGCATGCGCCGCAGATTGTTCGCGATCGCGGCCAGGGCGCGCCGGGTGGTGGTAGGCCCGCCGGTCTTTGCGCCACTCGCCGCGTCGGCCGCCGTGGTTTCCAGCCGACCGATGGCGCCCTGGAAGGCTTGTTCGGCGCCGGCGGCGTCGCCCGCCCGCCACAATGCATGGGGCAGGGCGGCCAGGGCCTCGGCGACCACGGGATCGCCGGGGTCACCGCCGCGGATTGCCGCCTGCCACGCCACCGCCGCGCGCCGGTATTGCGAGGATTCCGTGGCCTGCAGCTCGGCCGAATCCATCAGGCGCTCGTCGTCCTCGAACTGACGACGACGGCAGCTCCGGCGGCTGATCTGGTGCAGGGGTTCGGCGTCGGCCCAGAGCTCCGCATCCTCCGGCGGGCAGACCTGCAGCTGGCGCGCCAGGATCGACTGCGTGAGAGCGCCGGCGCTGATCTCCGACCAGCCGAGCCCGAGCATCGCCTTGCGGCTCAGGGGCCGATCCAGACGCACGCGAAGAAAGGCCTGGCGTGCCTGGCTGCCGCGATCCCGGTCCAGCAGCCAGAATCCCAGCAGGACGTTGGCCTGGTCGGCCAGCAGCTTGCCGGCGGGATCGGGGCCGCTGTAAGTGCCCAGTGCCTGCAGGATGCCGAGGCCCCGTTCCGGTTCGTCGGTCTGCAGCCAGGCCATACCGAGATGGTATCGGGCCAGCCGAGGCAGTGGCTGGATGTCGCGCTGACCCGCCAGCGCCAGGGCGGCCGGGTCGCCGCGCGCGAGGTGCAACTGGGCCCGGGCAAGCAGTCGGGCGCGGGCCAACGCGGCCTCGGGGTCCAGCTGCAGCCGCATGCGGGTGAGGGCGACGATCGCGGCTTCCGGGTCGCCGGTGGCAAGTCTGGCGCGAGCCAACGTCAGGTGCGCGGCGTCCGCGCCGCGAAAGTGTTCCAGAATGGCGCCGGCCGCCATGGTCAGGCCGGCCCCGGCGTAGAGTTGCGCGGCCAGGGGGTCCTCGTCGGACTGTCGGGCCCGCAACCGTGACAGCGCGGAAAGCGGCCGGTCGGTTGCGGCCTGAAAGCGCGCATCGGCCCGGTGCAGCCGCTCGGCCTGCCCGGCCGCCGGCCCTGCCGCGGTGAGGGCAGCCGCGACCAGCAGCACTCTGACTCGGCCCTGCAGCGCCCTCATGGCCGGCGGGTGTTCAGGGGCTCAGCAGCGCGGTCAGCCCGGCCTGCGCCTGTTGCAGGTAGGCGGCCAGCATTCGGTCAGTGGCCTCTCGCTGGGTCTGTCGGGCGGTCGCGGCGGTGTCGGCGAGACGGCGGGTGAGTCCCGACAACTCGGCTTCCTGCCGGTCCAGCGCGCCGGTCAACCGTGCTCGCCGCGCGCCGTTGTCGGTGATCGCCTGGTCGTGGGCGTCGAGCGCGTCCAGTCCGAGCTTGAGTTGCCCCCGTTCCACCGCGCTCGGCGAGCGTGGCGGCAGCGACCAGTCGTCGCCGCGCCGGAGCTCGGCCAGAACCTGACCGAGCCGGTCCAGCGCCTGTTGCCGCCCCGCACCCGGGGTGTCGAGGCGCCCGGCGCGATCCGTCTGTTCATTCAGATCCTGCCGCATGGCCTTCAGACGCTGCTCCTGGCGCTGGAACCGAGCCGCCAGCGGATCGGGAAGCGACGCATTGTCGGCAGTCAGTTCGGCCCGGGCCTGCGTGAGGGTCTCGATTGCCTCGCGGTAGGCGCGTTCCGCACTGTCGGCATCGCCGGATTCGGCCAGAACATGGGGCAGGACCGCGGTCGCCTCGGCGACCACCGGATCGGTGGGGGGTCCCTTCCGCGCGGCGGTCTGCCAGGCCACGAGCGCCCGTTCCCGCTGGGTGCTGTCACCCATGCGCAGGCGAATGAAGTTGACCATGCGCCGACTCTCGTCGTACTTGCGGGTCCGGCATTCCCAGCGCCTGTCCTGGTCGCGGCTGGCGTCGTCCTTCCACAGCTGGGCACTGCCCGGGCGGCAGCTGCGGGCATCGGTACTGGTTTTCACCTGGGGCAGTTCGAGCATGCCCAGTTGCGCCCAGCCGAGGCCGAGCATGCCCCTGGCGGTGAGGGCGGTGTCGGTATCCATGCGCAGGAACACGTCTCTTGCGCTGCTGGGGCGGTCGCGTTCCAGCAGCCAGTAGCCCAGCGCGAGATTGGCTTGATTGGCCAGCAGGCGGCGCTCGGCCTCCTCCCCGCCGTAGCGGCCGAGTTCGTCCAGCATTTCGGCGGCGGCCTCGTCGGCGCCGATGGCCATCCAGGCGGCCGCCAGGTTGTATTGCTCCAGCGGGGCGAGGTCGCGCTCTTCGCGTTGTCGATAGATCACGTCGATGGCATCCCGTGGCCGGTCCGCGCGGAGCATGGCCAGGGCGAGCAGATGCGATTCGTCGGGGGACAGGTCATCAGCGTCCGCGAGCGTGGCGATGACCTGTTCCGGGCGGTCACGGGTGAGTTGCGCCCGGGCCAGCGCGGTCCGGGTTTCCTGTCGTGTGGCCGTGTCGTCGACGTCGGCGAGATGCTCGCCCGCACTGCCGGTCAGGTCGAGTGCCAGTAGGGCGCTTGCGGCCGACGCTGCCGGGGTGGCGACGTCGCGCCAGGCGGCTATCGCCTGCGCCGGTTGCCCGGTGTCGGCGAGCCAGCGGCCGTGATCCCGGCGCAGATCCTCCGCCGGCGATGCAGCGGCAGTGCCGGTCATGGCCAGAATCGAACAGAAAAGCAGCAGTCGCTGTGCCATGGGGCGCGGGTCTCAGTGCCTGACAGCGTCAAGGCGGACCCAGCCATCACGGGCGGCACCGCCCACGAAGTCGAAGTCCGCGGCATAGGCCGCCTGGACGGCGTCGGCCTGCTCGGCGAGCAGGCCGGACAGGCTTAGGCCACCACCGGAATGAACGAGCGACGCCAGTGTTGGCGCCAGTTCGATCAGCGGCGAGGCCAGGATGTTGGCCAGCACCAGATCTGCCGGCTCCGCGGCTTCCACCGGGCCCGTCTTGACCCGTTGCTCGAGCTGATTGGCGCGGGCGTTGTCCCGGGTAGCGACCAGCGACTGCGGGTCGATGTCCACCGCTTGCACGTCGGTGGCGCCGAGCCGGGCGGCGGCCAGGGCCAGCACGCCGGAGCCGCAGCCGTAGTCAAGCACGCGGCGGCCCGCGGGTGGGTGGGCATCCAGCCACTCCAGACACAGCGCGGTGGTGGGGTGGGTACCAGTGCCGAATGCGAGGCCGGGGTCCAGCCGGATCACTACCTGATCCACCGAATCCGGGTCGGCTTCGACCTCGGCGTGGTGCGGACAGACCCACAGCCGCCGGCCGAAACGCATGGGACGGTAATCCTGCATCCAGGCCCGCACCCAGTCGCGGTCTTCGATCAGGGCGGGGCGGCAGTCGATCGACCGCGGCGCCAGGGCGTCACGCAGTGCCGCGGCGAGCTCGGCGGGATCGCGGTCGCCGGGGAACAGGCCGGTGACGGCCGCTTGCGTCCAGGCCGGCGACTGGCCGGGGGCGGTTTCCACCAGCATTTCGTCGCCCGAGCCGCTGACGGTGACGGCGACCGCACCTTCTGCTTCCAGGACCGCCTCCAGCAGGGCCGGGCTGGCCCCGCTGGCCTCGATCTGCAGCCATGCGGGCGCTGACCCGATCACGACCCGCGCAGCAGCTGTTCGAGATAGTGGATGTGCACGCCGCCGTCGATGTGGGCGCGCTCGCCGAGAATGCGCTGATGCAGCGCTATATTGGTGTGGATGCCCTCCACCACCATCTCGGTCAGGGCGTTGCGCATCCGGGCGCTGGCTGCGACACGGTTCTCGCCGTGGGCGATCAGCTTGCCGATCATGGAGTCGTAATGCGGCGGCACCGTGTACCCGCCGTAGGCGTGCGAGTCGACCCGGATGCCGGGGCCGCCGGGGGCGTGATACTTCTCGATCCGCCCCGGGGCCGGCACGAAGGTTTCCGGGTGCTCGGCATTGATCCGGCATTCGATCGCGTGGCCGGTGAAGCGGATGTCCTCCTGAGACCAGCGCAGTTTCTGGCCGTCGGCGATGCGCAGCTGTTCGGCTACCAGATCCACCCCGGTGACCATTTCGGTCACCGGATGCTCCACCTGGATGCGGGTGTTCATCTCGATGAAATGGAATTCGCCGTTCTCGTACAGGAACTCGAAGGTACCCGCCCCGCGATAGCCGATACGCTGGCAGGCTGCCACGCACAGTTCACCGATGCGCTCGCGTTCCTCCGGCGTGATGCCGGGGGCCGGGCTTTCCTCGATCACCTTCTGGTTGCGTCGCTGCACCGAACAGTCACGTTCGCCCAGATGGATGACATTGCCGTGATGGTCAGCCAGCACCTGGATTTCGATATGCCGCGGGGTTTCCAGGTATTTTTCCATGTAGACCAGCGGATTGCCGAAGGCGCTCGCCGCCTCTCGCCGGGCCATGTCGATCGCCCCGGCGAGCGCGGATTGTTCGTAGACCACGTGCATGCCGCGGCCGCCGCCGCCGCCCACGGCCTTCACGATGACCGGGTAGCCGATCTCCTTGGCAATCCGGCGATTCTCGGCGTCGTCATCGGCCAGCGGGCCGCCCGAGCCGGGCACGCAGGGCACGCCGGCGGTCTGCATTTCCTGGATGGCGGAGGTCTTGTCCCCCATCAGCCGGATGGTTTCGGCCGTGGGGCCGATGAAGATGAAGCCCGAGCGCTCGGCCGATTCCGCGAAATCCGCGTTCTCGGACAGGAACCCGTACCCGGGATGGATGCCGGTGGCACCGGTGACCTCGGCGGTGCTCATCAGCGCCGCCATGTTCAGGTAGCTCTGGGCGGCCGGCGCCGGGCCGATGCACACGGCCTCTTCGGCCAGCAGCACATGCTTCTGCTCCCGGTCGGCGGTGGAGTAGGCGGCGACCACGTCGATGCCCAGTTCGCGGCAGGCCCGCAGGATGCGCAGCGCGATTTCGCCGCGGTTGGCAATCAGAACCTTGTCCAGCATGGCGGGCTCAGCCGATCACGAACAGGGGCTGGTCGAACTCCACGGGCTGCCCGTTTTCGACCAGGATGGCGGTGATTTCGCCGCTTGCATCGGCTTCGATCTGGTTGAGCATCTTCATCGCTTCGATGATGCACAGCGTCTGATCGGAGGCCACGCGGTCGCCCACCTCCACGTAGGCGTCGGCGTCCGGCGAGGGGGCTCGATAGAACGTACCCACCATCGGAGCGCGCACGATGTGGCCATCCGGCGTGTCATCGGCCGGGGTGGATTCGGCCGCCGCGGCCTGGCCGGCCGGTTCCGGTGCGGCGGGCGGCGGCGCGGCCGCGGGAGGTGCGCTGGTGGGCATGCTGCCGGCCGGCGGATAACGGCCGATGCGCACGGATTCCTCGCCCTCGCTGATCTCGAGCTCGGCAATGCCCGAGGATTCGACCAGCTCGATGAGCTTCTTGAGCTTGCGTATGTCCACGCTGGTTCCCCTGTTTGTTGTGGTCAGGCGCGGTCGGCGGCGAGCCGCGCCAGTGCCGCCTGCATGGCCAGGTCGTAACCCTGGGCGCCCAGCCCGCTGATCACGCCGACGGCGATATCGGAAAAATAGGAGTGGTGCCGGAATGCTTCCCGCGCCCAGATGTTCGACAGATGAATCTCGATGAAGGGCGTATCCACCGCCAGCAGCGCGTCGCGCAGCGCGACGCTGGTGTGCGTGAACGCCGCCGGGTTGAACAGGATCATGTCCACCCCTTCTTCAGCGCCCTGATGGATACGCTCGATCAGCGCGGCTTCCGCGTTCGATTGCAGGCAGGCGAAGTCGGTGCCGGCCTCGGCCGCCTGCTGCTGCAGGCGCTGCTCGATATCACCCAGCGTCTGCATGCCGTAGAGGCCGGGCTCGCGTTGCCCCAGCCGGTTGAGGTTGGGACCGTTGAGCAGGAGAATCTTGGCCACGCATGCGCCCTGATCGAAGTTGCATTGATTGTGCCGCAATCGATCGGCGATGTACACAGCCAGCCTTTTTAGCGCCAGATCGCGCCCGTTCGAGGCAAGATTGCGCTTGCCGGGCCCTGAATCAGGGCTGTTTCAGCAACGGGGCCAGCATCCGGTCGAGGTCCTCGCGGGTGATTTCGCCGACCGCTCGGGCTTCGATGCGCCCGCGGCGATCCACCACCAGCGTCACCGGCAGGCCCTGACCGGCGCGCAGTTGATCCTGCACCCGCATGACCGCGCTGGTGTCGGCCAGGACCGGGTAGTTGATCTCGTACTCCTGCGCGAAGCGGGCCGCGGTGTCGGCGTCATCCATGGCCAGGCCGATGATCTGCACGTCGTGGTCAGTCAGGTCGCGCTGTGCGGCGATCAGCATGGGCACTTCCTCGCGGCAGGGCTTGCACCAGGTGGCCCAGAAGTTGACCACCCGGATCTTGCCGGCCCAGCTTTCCAGGGTTTTCGGTTCGCCGTCGAGATCCGCGATCGCCACGTCCGGCAGTTCCAGCGGCGGCGTCATCAGTAGCCAGGCGATCAACCCGCCCCCTGCCAGCAGCAGGGCCAGGCCGACCAGCCAACTGGCGGTGCGGCGGCTCACGGCGAGACCGCGTCGCGCAGGCGCCGGACGAAGCCGGCGGTATCGGTTTCGCCAATCAGCCGGTAGTCGCGGCGTTCCTCGCCGTCGGCGCCGATGAACAGGATGGTGGGTGGCCCGACGACCCCGAATTCCCGCATCAGGGCGCGTTGTCCGCTGGTGTAATCGGTCACGTCGAGTTGCAGCGCCGCCACCCCGTCCAGCGCATTGCCGACCTCGGGCTGGTTGAACACGCGGTGTTCCATGTTGACGCATTCCACGCACCAGTCGGCGTAAAAGTCGACCACCGCGGGCTGGCCGTCGTTGGCAGCCTGCGCCATCGCCTGCCGCAGGGCGTCGCTGCTTTGAAGGCGGGTGAATGGACTGGCGTCGGGATTGGCAGCAGAAGCCGTGGACCCGCCGCCGGTGAACGGCGCCAGCGGCCGCAGCGGGTCGCCTGCGCCACCGCTGGCGCCCACGATCAGCACCGCGGCGTAGATCAGCGCCAGCAAGCCGGCGCCCTGGCGCAGGCTGTGGGCGCCGGCGGCGCCACCGAAGGCACCCAGGTGTGCCCCATAGCCGGCAAATAGCCCGGCCCAAAGCACCAGTTCGATCGGGCCCGGCACAATGCGCCCCAGCAGCCAGATGGCCACGCCCAGCAGGATGACGCCGAACAGCGCGTTGATATGCTGCATCCACTGTCCGGCACGCGGCAGCACGCCACCGCCCACCGTGCCGAGCACGATCAGCGGCAGACCCATGCCCAGGCCCAGGCAGAACAGGGCCAGGCCGCCCAGCAGCGCGTCACCGCTGGTGCTGATGTAGAGCAGGGCCCCGGCCAGCGGCGGGGCCAGGCAGGGACCCACGATCAGTGCTGAAACGAAGCCCATGAGACCGGCGCCGGCGAGGCCGCCGCGATCGCGCCCCACCGCGGACAGGCGAGCCTGCAGCCCGGCCGGTAGCTGTAGTTGGTAGAAGCCGAACATGGCCAGCGACAGTGCCAGGAACACCAGCGCGAACGGGGCCACCACCCAGGGCGATTGCAGCGCCGCCTGGAGGTTGAGGCCGCTGAGTGCCGCGATTACGCCGAATACCGTGTACGCGGCCGCCATGGCCAGCACATAGGCCGATGACAGCAGCAATCCCCGCCAGGGCCCGACCGCGCCGGACTGGCCGACGATGATGCCCGACAGGATCGGAATCATCGGCAGCACGCAGGGGGTGAAGGCCAGCAGCAGGCCGAGGCCGAGGAACGTGGCCAGGGTCCACAGCCGCCCGTCGCCGCTCAGGGTATCGGCCAGCCGGTCCTGTTCCGCGCGGAAACCGGTCGATGGCGGGTCCGGGGAGGGCGATGCGGTGCTGCCGTCGGCGAGTGCAATTTCACGGGTTTCCGGCGGGTAGCAGAGGCCGGCGTCGGCGCAGCCCTGGTAGGTGACCGCCACGCGGGCATCGTCGCCGATGTCTCCCTCGATCGGAATTTCCACCGACAGTGAGCGGCGGTAGGTTTCCACTTCGCCGAAGAACTCGTCTTCATGGACCTCGCCGTCCGGAATCTCCGGATCGCCCAGGCGCAGATCGTTATCGCCGACCGGTTCGAAGGCGAGGGCGTGACGGTACAGGTAGTAGTCCTCGGCGATCTGCCAATGCAGGGTCAGCTTGTTCTCGGCGGGCTCGGCATCCAGCACGAAAGCTTCGTCCACCGGGAGGAAGTCGCGATTGCTGTTCTGCAGCAGCCCCGACTGACCGAATGCGAGGGCGCTGATCGTCAGCAGAAGCAGCGCCAGGCCGGCTCTCGATACCTTCATGTGGGTTCCGTGGTCTCCTTGACCCATTGCAGATAGCCGTCCAGTCCGTTCGCGGCTCGGACCGCGAGGATCTCGGGGAGTTCGTCCGGATGCAGTGCCAGCACCCGGGTTTTCAGCGACTCGAAGCGGTCCGCCGTGGTCTTGATCAGCAGCAGAAGTTCTTCGTCCACCTCTACCTGACCCTGCCAGCGGTAAACCGATTGCAGACCGGGTACGACATTGACGCAGGCCGCCAGTTGTTCCTCCACCAGGGTGCGCGAAATCTTGTTGGCTACGGCCGGCGCCGGACAGGTGACGTGGACGATATAAACCGTCGTATCGCGGGTTTCGGTCACGGATGAAACCTGTTGCCGTTGAAAGGGTAGCCGCGGATGGTAGGAAGACCTGGTCCCTTTGTCACTAAAGATATAACCATGACATTGGTTGAAAAGCGCGGCATATGCCCTTAAACCAGCGGTCCGGGCAGCAACATACAACCGATGGAGTAATCCCATGGCACTGCGACTTGGCGACACCGCGCCGGATTTCGAAGCCGATACCACCGAAGGCCGCATCCGTTTTCACGACTGGATCGGGGATTCCTGGGTGGTTTTCTATTCTCACCCCGCCGATTTCACGCCGGTCTGCACCACCGAACTTGGCGAGACGGCGCGCCTGAAGGCCGAGTTCGACAAGCGCAACGCCAAGGCGATCGTGCTGTCGGTGGACTCGGTGGAAGACCATCGCGCCTGGTCGGGTGACATCGAGGAAACCCAGGGCAGCGCGGTGAACTTCCCGATCATCGCCGATCCGGATCGCAAGGTTTCCGAACTCTACGACATGATCCATCCGGGGGCGGGCGACACCTCCACGGTGCGGTCGGTGTTCGTCATCGACCCGAACAAGAAGGTTCGCATGACCATGACCTACCCGAAGAGCGCTGGCCGCAACTTCGCTGAAATCCTGCGGGTGATCGATTCGATCCAGCTGACCGACGGCCACAAGGTGGCTACGCCGGTGAACTGGCAGGCCGGCGAGGACGTGATCATTCTGCCAACGCTGTCAGACGACGAGGCGCGCGAGCACTTTCCCGATGGCTGGAAGGAACTCAAGCCCTACCTGCGCGTGACCCGGCAGCCGGGCTGATCACGGTCGGTCTCGTGCCTGCATGACGGGGCGCCCGAGGCGGGCGCCCCTTTTTTGTGGGCGCTCATGAAGCGGGCATAATAGCCCGCTTTCCCCACGCTACCGGGAGTTTCCAGATGGGCCAGAGTGACGAGCGCAAGCGCCGCAGCAGCGTGATCACGCAGGGGCTGGCGCGCGCGCCCAATCGCGGCATGCTGCGCGCAATGGGCTATTCCGACGCCGACTTCGACAAGCCGATCGTCGGGGTGGCCAACGGCTACTCGACCATCACCCCCTGCAATGTCGGGCTCAATGCGCTGACCGACCGCACCGTCGAGGCGCTGGAAACTGGCGGGGCCAAGGCCCAGACCTTCGGCACCATCACCGTGTCCGACGGCATTTCCATGGGCACGCCGGGCATGAAGTATTCGCTGGTATCGCGCGAGGTGATCGCTGATTCCATCGAGACCGCCTGCCAGGCCGAGAGCATGGATGGCGTGGTGGCCCTGGGCGGCTGCGACAAGAACATGCCGGGCGCCATGATCGCCATGGCCCGCATGAACATCCCCGCCATCTTCGTCTATGGCGGCACCATCAAGCCGGGCAAGCTGGATGGGGAGGACCTCAACCTGGTGTCGATCTTCGAGGCGGTGGGCCAGTTCTCGGCCGGCACCATCGACAACGAGCGGTTGCGGGCGGTGGAATGCAATGCCTGCCCCGGCGCCGGCTCCTGTGGCGGCATGTATACGGCCAACACCATGTCCAGCGCGTTCGAGACCATGGGCATGAGCCTGCCGTATTCCTCCACCATGGCGGCGGAGGACGACGAGAAGGGCGAGAGTGCCGCCGCGTCGGCCCGCGTCCTGGTTCAGGCAATCGAACAGGATATTCGGCCGCGCGACCTGCTCACCCGGAAGGCGTTCGAGAATGCCATCGCGGTCATCATGGCGCTGGGCGGTTCCACCAATGCGGTGCTGCACCTGCTGGCGATCGCCCACGCGGCGGAAGTCGAACTGAGCATCGACGATTTCGAACGCATCCGCGGACGGGTGCCGGTGCTGTGCGATCTCAAGCCCTCGGGCCGCTACCTCACCGTGGACTTGCACGCCGCGGGCGGCGTGCCGCAGGTGATGAAGATGCTGCTCCATGCCGGATTGCTGCACGGAGACTGCCGGACCATCACCGGCGCGACTCTGGCCGAGGTACTGGCCGAGGTACCGAACGAGCCGCCGGCCGGGCAGGGCGTGATCCGGCCGATGAACGACCCGGTCTATGCGGCCGGCCACCTCGCCATTCTGAAGGGCAACCTGGCCGAGGAAGGCGCCGTGGCCAAGATCACCGGCCTGAAGAAGGCCGCGATCACCGGCCCGGCGCGGGTGTTTGATTCCGAGGAAGAGGCGATGGGCGCCATCCTGGAGGATCGCATCCGGGCCGGCGACGTGGTGGTGATTCGCTACGAAGGGCCGAAAGGCGGACCGGGCATGCGGGAAATGCTGTCGCCCACGTCGGCGCTGATCGGCCGCGGGCTGGGCGACAAGGTCGGCCTGATCACGGATGGCCGCTTCTCCGGCGGCACCTACGGCATGGTGGTGGGCCACGTGGCGCCTGAGGCCGCCGTGGGCGGGGGCATTGCGCTGGTCGAGGAGGGCGACACCATCACCATCGACGCCGACCGCCGGCTGCTTCGGCTCGAGGTCGACGATGTCGAGTTCGAGCGCCGTCGCGCGGCCTGGCAGGCACCGGCACCGCGGGTGACCCGTGGCGTGCTGGCCAAGTATGCGCGGCTGGTGTCGACCGCCAGCCGGGGTGCTGTTACCGACTGATTCGCCGTCGGATTTATTGGCTGGTCCGCCAACGAAAAGGCCCGGCCCGCGAAACGCGGACCGGGCCTGATCAACCCACCGGTGATCGACTACTCGTCGATGACGTGCAGTTCCACGCGGCGGTTTTCGGCACGACCGGCCGGGTTGTCACTGCCGTCCGGCTGGGTGTTCGGCGCCACCGGGCGCGTCTCACCGAAGCCGCGAGTCACCATGCGGCTGGCAGCGATGCCGTTGTCCACCAGGTAGGCTTTCACCGAATCGGCCCGGTCCTGAGACAACTCGAGGTTGTACTCGTTGGAACCGATGCTGTCGGTGTGGCCTTCGATGCGAACATCAATGCCGTCCGCTGACGTGAGCGCATTGACCACGTTATCGAGCCGGCTTTCCGCACCAGCGGTGAGCTTCGCCGAGTTGAATTCGAACTTCACGCCCTTCAGCACGATCGGCGCGTCCTTTTCCACCGGGCAGCCGACTGAGTCCACTTCCGTGCCGGCCGGTGTTCCCGGGCACTCATCGTTGGCGTCGATCACGCCGTCGCCGTCGGAATCCTTCGGCTCGGGTTCGGCCTGCGCCACCTTGTCGCCGCATTCTTCGCGCGGCTCTTCCTTGGGCGCGTTCGGCGTATACCAGCATTCACCGTCCGCATTCACCCAGACTTCACCGTCCGGATTGGTCCAGTAGGCGCCATCGCCGCCCGAGTGGTTGTCTGCCAGCGCGCTGGTTGCCGGCAACCCCATCAAGGCCCCCGAGCAGGCAACCGCCGCGAATCCCTTGACCAGTGTCCAATTCCCCATGAGTCCTCCACCATTTTTTTGTGCGAGCAACATGACCTTATCGGCAAACGAAGCCGGAGACAATTGGAGATTTCATGCCTGCCCCGAAACGGGGCAGGCTCTGCCGCATTAGCTCTCAGGAAGCCTTGCGCTCGGCCGCGGTGCCGTCCAGGCGGAAGAATGCGCGTGCGGTCGCGCTGGTGCTGCGGGCCAGCGCCTCGGGCATGGCCCCCCGGGCTTCGGCCAGCCGCGCGAGTACGTGGGGCAGATGCATGGGCTCGTTGCGCCGGGTACGCGGTTTCGGGTGAATGCTGCGGGGCATCAGATAGGGGGCGTCGGTCTCGATCATCAGCCGCTCGGCGGGCACGCTATCGACGATATCCAGCAGATGATGGCCGCGGCGCTCGTCGCAGATCCAGCCGGTAATGCCGATATGACAGTCCAGGTCGAGACATTCGAACAGGGCGCGGCGGTCGGCGGTGAAGCAGTGCACCACGCAATCGCCCAGCGCGTCGCGGTGTTCCCGCAGCACCGAAATGAAGCGGTCGTGAGCGTCCCGCTGGTGCAGAAAAACGGGCAGACCGGTGGCCGCCGCGATCTCGAGCTGCCGGGCAAACACGCGTTCCTGGGTGGCTCGCGGGCACAGGTCACGGAAGAAATCCAGTCCGGTTTCGCCCACCGCCACGATCCGGCCGTCGCGCGCGGCTGCGGTAATCTGCGCATACAGATCGGAGTCGGCCTGATCGGCATGATGCGGGTGCAGCCCGGCGGTGGCATGCAGCCGACCCGGGTAGGCGCGCGCCAGCTCGGCGGCACGGCCATTGCTGGTGGCATCCGAGCCGGTGACCACGATCTGTGACACGCCCGCCTCGCGGGCCCGGTCGAGCACCGCGTCCAGGTCAGCGTCAAAGCTTTCGTGCGCCAGATTGGCGCCGATGTCGATCAGGTCGTCCATGCCGTCGGCATCCCGTCGGTAGTGGAGGGCAGGGGACCGGCAGGTGTGGCGGCGGCCCGCCCGGAATCAGGGGCCCTGGCAGGCCGGCGGGCGGTCCGGGCCGTCGCAGTTGATGTCGTTGGCGGGGGCGCCGGCACCGCCGGGTTCCCGATCGCCTTCGTCGATGGCGCCGTCCACCACCAGAAACAGCAGAACCGCGCCGCTGGCTGCCAGCGCGACGGTGCCGATGTTGTTCTTGAGGTAGTCGACCACGCCGCCGGATTCGTCATCCTGGCGCAGGATCAGCTCGCGCGAGACGATCGGCGCACCGCCCAGCCGGATGTGGTCGAAGCCGTTACCGTCCAGCTGCCATTCCACCAGTGCGGCATCCCGCCCCTGTTGCGCCACCCGCCAGTCGTGGTCTAGGCGCAGCCCGTACTTGAGGCCGGCGGCGTCGGTGTTGGCGGGGCTGTCGAAGCCGAAGCTCAGATACAGCGATGCATTTGTGCCGTAATCGAACTCGGCGGCCGCGCCGCCGGATGCGCCGAGACAGACCGCCCCGATAGCCACAATCCGTTTCCACATGGTGTTCCCCTCCCCCTCGAACCGGTCATGCACCGGTAACTGTTTTATTCACTTGGGTATCGAGGTTAGCGGCGCGCTGAACCTCTGGCAAGACGCATTGTCGGACCGCGATCGGCACCCGGCTGCGGGCCCCGGGGCAGGCGATGGCCCCGGTAGGCCTCGCAGCTTGCGGTGACTTGCTACAATCTCGCGCCTTTTCCGTTTGGCTGTCTGGTGGGCTATGGGGCTTATGTCGTCGCGCGTATCTCTTGCCGTGTTGCTGGTTTTCGTGGTCACCGCCGCCTCGGCGGCGGATCGCTATGTCAGCGACGAACTTTCCATCAATCTGCGGCGCGGGCCGGGCAACGACTACCGCATTACGCAGCTGCTGGACGCCGGCGAACCGGTGACGGTCATCGAGACCGGCGACGGCTGGACCCATGTCCGCACGGAAGGCGGCTCGGACGGCTGGGTGCTGACCCGTTTCCTGTCGAACGAGCCGGCCGCCCGCACCCAGCTTGCGGAGATGCGCGAGCGGGTGGCGGAACTGGAGCAGAGCAATGCCTCGCTGCGGGAGGAGTTGTCGGAGGCACTGGAGGGCTCTTCCGAACTGGGCTCGCTGAAGGAAGAGCTGATCGCCGAGAACAAGTCGCTCAAGCAGGAACTCAGCCAGATCAAGGAAGCGTCCGCCAACGCCATCCGGATCAATCGCGAGAACCAGGAATTCCGCGAGCAGATCCTGTCGATGGAAAGCGAGGTCGAGCGCCTGCGCCACGAGAATCAGGCCCTGCAGAGCCGGCGTGACGGCATGAAGGTGGGTGCCATCATCCTCCTGGCAGGTGTACTGCTCGGGCTGGTGCTGCCGCTGTTCCGGCGGCGTTCCCGCAATAGCTGGGATTCGATCTAGCGCGGCCTTCCCCAACGGCCGCATCCGCGCCGTCAATCGAGATCATCGATGGAACATCAGCTCGGCCATACCC
Source organism: Spectribacter acetivorans (assembly GCF_031846305.1). NCBI lineage: Bacteria > Pseudomonadati > Pseudomonadota > Gammaproteobacteria > Salinisphaerales > Salinisphaeraceae > Spectribacter > Spectribacter acetivorans. The sequence goes on along the minus strand of NZ_JAVRHY010000010.1, from coordinate 51,832 downwards.
TGGTTCTGATCGTCTTTCTGGGCGTGTTCTCCCAGTGGGCGGCGTGGTGGCTGCGCATGCCCGCCATCGTGCTGTTTCTGGTGTCCGGCGTGCTCGCCGGGCCCGTGCTGGGGCTGGTGGATCCCAGCGCCGACTTCGGGGATATCCTGCGGCCGGTGGTCGGGCTGGCGGTGGCGGTGATCCTGTTTGAGGGCGGGCTGAGCCTGCACTGGCACGAATTCCGCGAAGCCGCGGCCGGGGTGAAACGGCTGATCACCGTGGGCGCGGCCCTGACCTGGACCTTCGCCAGCACGGCGGCCTATTTCATCGGTGGCCTGTCGCTGCCGGTGTCGCTGGTATTCGGGGCGATCCTGATTGTCACCGGGCCCACCGTAATCATTCCCATGCTGCGTCAGGCCGGCCTGAACCGCCGGACGGCGTCGTACCTGAAGTGGGAAGGCATCATCAACGACCCCATCGGCGCGCTGCTGGCGGTGCTGGTATTCCAGTATTTCGTGGTCACCGGCGACACCAGCAACGGCGCCCAGGTGTTCGTCGATCTGGGCTGGGCCCTGCTGGTGTCACTGGTCATGGGCGCCGGCACCGGCTACGCGCTGGGCTGGGCGTTCAACCGCACGCTGGTGCCGGAATACCTCAAGGCACCGGCCACCTTCGCGCTGGTGCTGGTGATTTACACCCTCGCCAACATGGTGTTTGCCGAGGCCGGCCTGCTGGCGGTCACGGTCATGGGCATGGTGATGGGCAACATGCAGATCGCCGGCATGGTCGAACTGCGGCGGTTCAAGGAATACATCACCATCCTGATGGTGGCCGTGGTGTTCGTCGTGCTCACGGCCGATCTCGATCCCCAGGTGCTGTCGCATCTGGACTGGCACGCCGCCGCCCTGGTGCTGGCGGTGATGTTCGTGGTGCGGCCGGCGGCCGTGCTGCTGTCCACCATGTTCTCCGGCATGGATTGGCGCGACCGGGTGCTGCTGGCCTGGATCGCCCCGCGCGGCATCGTGGCAGCGGCGGTGGCCGGTGTGTTCGGGCCGTTCATGGTCGAGGCCGGCTACGACGGGGCCGAGCTGCTGCTGCCGCTGATCTTCGCAGTGGTGTTCTCCACCGTGATCCTGCACGGTTTTACCCTCGGCCGGCTGTCCCGCTGGCTGCGATTGTCCGCCGACCCCCATGGGGTGCTGATCGTCGGCGCCTCGCCCTGGACCACGGAACTGGCCCGGGCGCTGACCAACGAACTGAATGTATCGACCCTGCTGGTGGATTCCAGCTGGCACCGGCTTCGTCAGGCCCGGCTGGCCGGCGTGCGGGTGCTGTACGGGGAAGTGCTGTCGGATCAGATCCAGCAATCCCTGGAGTTGAACGAAATCGCCTGTCTGCTTGCGGCCACCAGCAACGATGCCTACAACGCGCTGGTTTGCAATGCTTTCTCGAAAAACCTGGAGCACGACCGCGTGTTCCAGCTGCCGATGTACGCCGCCGACCAGAGCAACGAGGCCAAGCTGGTGGCCCAGCCGCTGCGGGGCCGGCCGGCGTTTCACGAGAACGCCCAGTACGAGGAGCTGTGGCGCCGGCACTTCCAGAACTGGCAGTTCTTCAAGGCCAAGCTCAGCGACACCTACGGCTACGAGGATTTCCGGCGCGACCTGCCGCCGGAAGCTTTCGTGATCGCGGTGCTCTACCAGGACGGCATCCTGCTGTTCCGGCCGGCGTACCGGAACGGCCACCGCCCGTCGGCGGGCGATACCATCGTCTACTACGCGCCGCGCCGTTCGCAGACCACGCGGCCGGATGACACGGAAGACGCTGACGATGCGGATGCCGGCGATAAGCCCGACGCCTGAATGATGGCCTGGCCCGACCGCAATCAGCGCCGGGAGGTCAGCCTGCCGGGGCCGGCGGGAAATCTGGCCGCGACTGTCGAAACCGCTGCCGAGGCGTCGCAAGGCAGCGCCGTTATCTGCCACCCGCACCCGCTGCATGGCGGCACGCGCCAGAACAAGGTGGTCACCACCCTCGGCCGGGCTGCCCGGGCGGCCGGATTCGATACGCTGCGATTCGATTTTCGCGGTGTGGGCGACAGCGAGGGTGAGCATGACCACGGCGTTGGCGAACAGGACGATTGCCGGGCCGCCATCGCCCATGCCCGGGAGGCATCCGGCGGGTTGCCGATCGTACTGATGGGATTTTCCTTTGGCGCGGCTACGGCGTTGCGGGTTGCGGGCGCCGACGGTGCCAAGGCGCTGGTCACGGTCGGGCTGCCGGCCGGCTATTTCGAGGACAAACTGCCGACGCCGGATTGCCCCTGGCTGGCGGTGCACGGCAGTGCGGACGAGATCGCCGATCCGGAAGCGGCACGCGCGGCGCTGACCGGGTTGATGACACCGCCGCAGATGCACTGGATGCCCGAGGCCGGCCACTTCTTTCACGGCCGTCTGGGCGAGCTTAAACAGGTGGTCAGCGACTTCCTGCTGGCGGAGCCGGTGTGAGTGCCCTGCGGTGGCTGGTCCCGACCCTGCTCTGGCTGGTAGTTGGGCCGGCGATGGCAGACCGGGTCGATCTCGGCCGCTTCTCTCGCGGCGAGACCGATGGCTGGCAGACCCGCGGCTTCGACGATATCCCCGCCAGCGACTACGAACTGGTGGAAAAGGACGGGCGCCGGGTGTTGCGCGGGCAATGCGATGATAGCGCCTCCGTATTCGGCACCGAACAGCGCATCGACCTCGAGCGCACGCCGTATCTGCACTGGTCCTGGCAGATCGATGACGTGTACGCCGATCTGGATGAGCGCACCCGGGCCGGGGATGATTTCCCCGCCCGAGTGTACGCGGTAATCGACGGTGGCTGGCGCATCTGGCGCACCCGCGCCATCAACTACGTCTGGGCCAGCCGGGAACCGGTCGGGGCCGCCTGGCCCAACCCGTTCAAGGAACAGGCCATGATGGTCGTGGTCGAAAGCGGGACCGGCGGCTGGCAGCACGAAGTACGCGATGTCCGGGCCGATTTTCGCGAACACTTCGATCGCGATACCGACCACATCGACGGCATTGCCCTGATGGTGGACTGCGACAACCACGGCGGCCGCGGTCGCGCCTGGTTCGGCGACATTTACCTCAGCGACAGCCCGACAAGGACACACTAGACGTGAATCTGCTGGAACAACTCAAGGCCACGCTGGCCGATCCCGCCACCCGGGATACCGACCCCGAGCACACACGCGAGCTGGCCGCGGCAGTATTGCTGCTGGAAATGGAACACGCCGATCACGACCATGATCCCCGTGAACAGGACGAGATCCGGCGGCTGCTGCGCGAGACCTTTCATCTGACCGACGACGAAGTCGCCGATCTGCTGCAAGCGGCGCGGCCGGCGCAGCAGGAAGCGATCTCCCTGCACCGGTTCATCCAGGTGCTCAACGATGGCATGGACCTGGCCGACAAGCGCCGGGTGCTGGAAATGCTCTGGCGCGTGGCCTATGCCGACGCCCATCTGGACGCGCACGAGGAGCATCTGCTGCGGCATCTGGCCGAGTTGCTGCATCTGCCGCACCGGGAATTCATTCAGGCCAAGCTGGCAGTCCAGGGCGACGCCACCTGACAGCCGTCGGGTCCGGGCGTGTGGCCCGCCTGACTACCGCCGCAGCCGGTAAAGCGCGATTTCACCCAGCAGGTTGGGCAGCAGGCGCATGCCCCAAGTGCTGCGGTGGGCGTGATTGACCATGTGACGCCGCGTAATGTTGATGCCGAGCATGCGGCACAGCCGCTCGAAATCCCGAACCGTGCACAGGTGGATATTGGGGGTGTCGTACCACTCGTCCGGCATTGCCCGGGATATCGGCATCACCCCGCGCAGGGCGATCGACAGGCGCGGTTTCCAGTGGCCGAAGTTGGGGAAGGTCACCACGCTTTCACGCCCGATGCGCAGCATTTCCGCCAGCAGCAGATCGGGGCGCCGCACTTCCTGCAGGGCCGCGGTCATCAGTACCACATCGAAGCTGTCGTCCTCGAACTGGGACAGGCCGTCGTCCAGGTCCAGCTGCAGGACGTTGACGCCCGCCGCCACCGAGGCGATGACGTTATCCGGATTGATCTCCAGCCCGTAACCGGTCACGCCCTGGGTGGCCATCAGCCGTGCCAGCAGGGTGCCGTCGCCGCAGCCGAGATCGAGCACCCGCGCGCCCGGCTCGATCCAGCGGCTGATGATGTCCAGGTCGGCGCGCAGCTCGCCGGTTTCCGATACGGCTGGGTCCGTACTCATACGCCGGCCTCCTCGGCCACCCGGTCGAGGTACCCGTTCAGGGTACGAACGTAGTGGGGCATGGTCAGCAGGAAGTCATCGTGGCCGACATCGGACGTGATCTCGGCGTAACTGACGTGCTTGCCGGCATCAACCAGGGCATCCACGATCTCCCGCGACCGGGCCGGTGAAAAACGCCAGTCCGAGGTGAAGGAAATCACCAGGAAGCGGGCCAGCGCCGGGGCGAAGGCCTGGGCCAGCTTGCCGTCGGCCCGGGCGGCCGGGTCGAAGTAGTCCAGGGCCTTGGTCATCAGCAAATAGGTGTTGGCGTCGAATCGGTCCACGAACGACTGACCCTGATAGCGCAGATAGGACTCCACCTGGAACTCGACATCGAATCCGTAGTTGATCCGGCCGCCGCGCAGATCGCGGCCGAACTTGGCGCGCATGGCCTCGTCGGAAAGATAGGTGATGTGGCCGAGCATCCGGGCCAGCATCAGACCACGTCGCGGCACCACGCCGTGCTCGTAGTAGCGGCCGCCGTGGAACTCCGGATCGGTGACGATAGCCTGTCGGGCGATCTCGTTGAAGGCGATGTTCTGCGCCGATAGTCGCGGCGCCGCGGCGATCACCAGCGCGTGGCGCAGCGCGTCGGGGTAGTCGATCGACCACTGCATCACCTGCATGGCACCGAGGCTGCCGCCGGCCACTGCGGCCCAGCAATCGATGCCCAGGTGTTGTTGCAGCAGGCGTTGCGAGCGCACCCAGTCGGCCACCGTTACCACCGGGAAATCGGGGCCGTAGGGCCGGCCGGTGGCGGGGTTGTGGTCGCCCGGGCCGGTCGATCCCTGGTAACCGCCCAGATTGGCCGGGCAGACCACGAAGAAGCGGTCGGTATCGAAGGGCTTGCCGGGGCCGATGCACTTGTCCCACCAGCCGGGCTTGTCATCGTCCGGGCCGTGGTAGCCGGCGGCATGGTGATTGCCGGATAGCGCATGGCACACGAGGATGGCGTTGCTGCGAGCCGCGTTGAGTTCGCCGTAGGTTTCGTAGACCAGCTCGTAGGGGCCGAAGCTCTTGCCGCAGTCCAGGGGCAGGGGCTCCGCCACCTGCAGGGACTGCGGCGTGACAATGCCGACCGAATTGGAGGACCGGGCGCGTGCCATTCGGTGGGTTACCGGAACAGACCCGGCAGCGGCAGCAGCCGGCTGATCACCTGCAGCCCGATGATTACCACCAGCGGCGAGATGTCGAGCCCGCCGATCGGCGGCACGTACTGGCGCACCGGTCGCAGCAGCGGCTCGTTCACGCTCCACAGCACCGCCGTGGCCGGGGTGTGGTGCCCCGGCGTCAGCCAGCTGGCCAGGGCCTGGATCAGGATGGTGAAGGTGAACAGGTTGCACACCATGACCAGGGTCTTGAGCAGCGCCCACCAGGCGATTGCGACCGGCTGCGCGGCGATTGCCTCCGGATACAGCCAGATATCCACCTGGATGTTGATGGCGCACAGCAGCACCGCCAGGGCCAGCGCCGCCAGGTCGATGTTGCGCCAGCGGGGAATCACCCGAGCCAGCACGCCGACCGGGGGATTGGTGACCTGCCATACGAACTGCGAGATCGGATTGTGGAAATCGGCGCGCGCGATCTGCAGCAGCATCCGCAGCAGCAGCACGATGATGTACAGCGCGAACAGCGTGTCCACCAGGAACATCAGGGCATTGTTGGCATTGCCGGTGGCCATGGGGCTCCCTTGGGCTATTGGTCGGCGATTTGCGCGGCCAGCTCGCGCGAGCGGCCGGCGGCGGCCCGCATGGCCTCCGCCACGAGCAGATCGAAACCGCCTTCGTCGAGAATGGTCAGCGCCCGCTCGGTGGTGCCGCCGGGCGAGGTGACGTTGGTTCGCAGGGTGGTGGGTGAATCGCCGGACTCCACGGCCATGCGGGCGGCACCCAGGGCGGTCTGTCGCACCAGCCGGGCAGCGGTTTCCCGATCCAGGCCGAGTTCCTCGGCGGCCGCCTGCATCGCCTCCATGAAGGCGAAGAAGTAGGCCGGACCGCTGCCGGAGGTGGCGGTGACCGCGTCGAGATCGTCCTCGCGGTCCACCCATAGCGTTTCCCCGGCACCGGCCAGTACGGTTTCGGCGGCCTCGCGCTGGTTGGCATTAACGTGTTCACCGGCGAACAGGGCGGTGACGCCGGCCCCGATCAGCGCCGGGGTGTTGGGCATGCTGCGAACCAGGGGCAGATCGGCGTCCAGCCACCGGGCGAGTGCCGCCAGCGGTACCCCGGCGGCAATGGAAATCACCAGCGGCCGCACCTGTCCGGCCAGCGGCGCCAACTCGCCGACCACGGTGGCCATGATCTGCGGCTTGACCGCCAGTACCCAGATGCTGGCCTGCGGCAACAATTCCGCCGGCGCCGCCGCGGTCCGGACACCGAAACGTTCGGTCAGCGCCGCGCGCTTGTCCGCATCCGGTTCGATCACCGCCACGTCAGCGCCGGGGTGACCGCTGGCCAATAGCCCGCCGATCAGGCTTGTTGCCATGTTTCCACCGCCGATGAACGCGATTGTATCGGGCATACCAGATCGTGAATCAGGACCAGCGCGGCATGATACTGGATGGCCTGCCAGCCTGCCCACACTGCCCGCCGGGCCTGCCTGTTACGATAGCGTTTGCGCCCAATGACGCCCTGACATGGTAACCGACCTGACCGCTGATTCCGTCCGTCCCGAAGCCCAGGCCGTGGACGTGGGTGACGCCGAGTATCTGCGGCGCATCGCCGCGGCCCGGGTGTATGACGTGGCCATCGAGACGCCGCTTGAGCGTGCCGTTCAGTTGTCCGATCGGCTGGGCAACAACGTCCTGCTCAAGCGCGAGGACCTGCAGCCGGTCCACTCCTTCAAGCTGCGCGGGGCCTATAACAAGATTGCGGGCCTGAGCGACGAGCAGCGCGCCCGCGGCGTGATCTGTGCGTCGGCCGGCAACCACGCCCAGGGGGTGGCGTTGTCCGGACAGAAGCTGGGCATCCGCGCGGTGATCGTCATGCCGCGGACCACGCCGTCGATCAAGGTCGCAGCGGTGCGCTCGTTCGGCGGGGAGATCATCCTCCACGGCGACAGCTTCGACGAGGCCGCGGCGCATGCCAATGAACTGGCCGTTCGCGACTCGCTGACCTACGTGCATCCCTACGATGATCCCGAGGTCATCGCCGGCCAGGGCACCATCGGCATGGAGATCCTGCAACAGCATCCGGATGACCTCCACGCCATTTTCTGCTGCGTGGGCGGCGGCGGCCTGATCGCCGGTGTCAGCGCCTACGTGAAAAGCGTGCGGCCGGATATCCGGGTGATCGGGGTGGAACCCGATGACGCCCCCAGCATGACCCGCGCGCTGGAAGCCGGCGAGCGCATCACCCTGGATCACGTGGGGCTGTTCGCCGACGGCGCGGCAGTGCGCTGCGCCGGGGAAGAGCCCTTTCGCGTGGCCCAGCGCTGTGTCGATGCCATGATCACCGTGTCCGCCGACGAGATCTCGGCCGCGGTGCGCGATATTTTCGAGGATACCCGCGCCCTGGCCGAACCGGCCGGCGGCCTGGCCCTGGCCGGCCTGAAGAAATACGTGGCCGAGACCGGGGTCAGCGGTCAGTCGCTGGCAGCGGTCCTGAGTGGTGCCAACGTCAACTTCGATCGCCTGCGCTACATCGCCGAACGGGCCGAACTGGGCGAGCATCGCGAGGCGTTGCTGGCCGTCACCATCCCCGAGCGCCCCGGCGCGTTTCGCGCCTTCTGCCAGGCGCTCGGGGTGCGCGGTATCACCGAATTCAACTACCGCTACTCGGGGCCGGGCGAGGCGCACATCTTCGCCGGCGTCAAGCTCACCGACGGTCCGGCCGAACGCGACCGGATCATCCAGCTACTGGAAGCCGAGGGTTACGCGGTAACCGACCTCAGTGCCAACGAAATGGCCAAGCTGCATGTGCGCTACATGGTTGGCGGGCGGACGTCCGGCGTGGCGGATGAAATGCTGTTCCGGTTCGAGTTTCCGGAACGTCCGGGGGCGCTGCTGAACTTCCTCGACAACGTCGGGGATCGCTGGAACATCTCCCTGTTTCATTACCGCAACCACGGTCACGCCTACGGCCAGGTGCTGGCCGCCATGCAGGTGCCATCGGGCGAGCGCGACGCCTGTCGCGCATCCCTGGACAAACTGGGCTACGAGTACGAGGAAGAGAGCGACAACCCGGCCTACGGCTTTTTCCTGGCCGGCGACTGATCCGGCGCGCGGGCGCCTATTCCAGCGACAGGATGTAGCGCCAGTGCGCCTCGTCCACCGGCATCACCGATAACCGATTGCCGCGGCGGATCAGCGCGAACCCGTCCAGCGCTTCCGGGTGTTCCTTGAGCTCCTTGAGGCTTATCGTGCGTTTCAGGGCTCGCTCGAACCCCACGTCCACGTGGTACCAGCGCGGCTTGTCGGGATCGGACTTCGGGTCGTAGTGGCTGTCGTCCGGGTCGAACGCGGTGGGGTCGGGGTAGGCCTCGCGGGCGATGGTGGCGATGCCGACAATCCCCGGTTCGGCGCAGTTGGAATGGTAAAAGAAGACCTTGTCGCCCTTTTTCATGTCGTCGCGCATGAAGTTGCGGGCCTGGTAGTTGCGTACACCGTCCCAGGGCTCGGTCTGGTCGGGCCGGTTGCGCAGATCCTCGAGACTGAATTCCTCGGGCTCGGACTTCATCAACCAGTAGCGCATGGCTAGAGACTCCTCGGCGAATTCGGCGCCCGATTCTACCGCGGCCGGATCACCCCGGATTCGGTGACGATGGCGTCGAGCGGCACGTCCCACTCGGCGGCGGCCAGCGCGTCCACCCGCTGCACATCGAAGGCCAGGCCGATCAGCCGCGGCTTGCGCCAGTGGCGGTGCCGCAGAAAGGCGAAGCTGCGGTCATAGAAGCCGCCGCCCATGCCCAGCCGGTTGCCGGCCGGGTCGAAGCCGACCAGCGGGGTGATCACCACATCCATGGCCTGCGCCGGGTAGTCGGTACCCACGGGTTCCGGAATACCGAAGTGGTTGGCGCGCCACATCGGCGCATGCCACGGGCGGAAAACCAGCATCTGATTGCGGACAACCGGGGCAAAGTACCGGCGGCCGGGGTCGGCAAGCGGTGCGGGGTCGATCTCGGCGCCCACGCCACGGTAGATTGCGATGGATCGGGCGCGGGTGAACTCGGGCAGGCGGCACAGCCGTGCCAGGGCGCGATCGGTGGCCCGCTGTCGCTGGCGTGGTTCGAGCCGCCGTCGGGCGGCCTGCAACGACCGCCGCAGGCGCTGACGCGCGTCGGGATCGTGGCTGTCTGGAAAAGTCGGCATCTCCCGCCTGTGCCGTCGGTGGCCTGTGACCTTGAGACAAACGCTCAAGTGGGGCCAACCACGTCGCCTTAGGCTTTCCGCTGCGAGGCGGACCTGCTCACCAGCGATGCTTCATGACCCCGGGTTTAATACTTAGGCTCAAGGGGTACCCGGCAACCGTCGAACACGGCAGGAGAGCCGAACGACATGCTACTCGCCGCTACCGGTTGTCATCAAGCGCGGATTCGATGCGCAGCTGCAACTGGGAGAGCCGGTCGCTGGCTTCGTCGTCGACGGGGGCGCGCTTGCGGCGCTGTTCCATGTCGAGCAGATCCCGCGCCATGTTGAGTGCGGTCATTACCGCGATGCGCTCCATCCCCAGGGTCTTGCCCTTTTTCTGGACGGTGGTCATCCGGCGGGAGAGATATTCGGCGGACGCCAGCAGCGCTTCACGCTCGCCCTCGGGACAGGCGACCTGGTAGTCGCGCCCGAGGATGCGCACGGTGAGCTGGGTCTGATCGCGGGAGGCGGATGTCATGAGTCGGACACCTCGGCCTCGGCTTCGGCCTCCAGCGCCTTGAGCCGCTCGGCCAGGGACCGCAGGCGCTGGCTGGTCTGCTCGCGCAGCGCCTGGTGACGGTTCTCGAGCTCACGATGACGGGCCTGGAGTTTCTCGTAGGCCGCCAGCAGCTCGGTGAGCCGATCCTCGAATTGATAGATGTCGAACGCCGCCATGACCGCAGGACTGTAAACGATGCGCCGAGTATAGACCGGAGCCGCCCCGGCGAGGCAAATGCCGACCCGGCCGGGGCCGGGTCGGCGGTCGGGCATTGACGACCTAGCGTACGAGCAGGAACAGCGCCCCGTTGCCCCGGCGCACGTGCAACAGCAGCTGCTGGGCGTCGCTGTTGACGAGTTCGCGGAAGGCCTCGAGGGAGTCCACCGGCCGGCGGTTGACCGAGGTGATGATATCGCCCGGGCGCAGGCCGGAAGAGGCAGCCGGGCTGCCACGTGCGATGTCGAGCACCGCCACGCCTTCGATCTCGCCGGCCAGGTCGTGATCCTCCGGAATGGCGCCGATCTTCGCGCCTTCCAGGGCAGGGAAGCCGCTGTCTTCGCTACCGGCGCTGGCCTGGCTGTCGTCGGCCTTGCTCAGGGTGGCGGTGACGTTGCGGGTCTCGCCGTCGCGCAACAGCTTGATGCGCACCTTTTCGCCGGGTGACCGCAGCCCGATGGCATTGGCCAGTTCCGAGAAGTCCTTGATGTCATTGCCGTTGATGCCGGTGATCACGTCGCGTTCCTTGATGCCGGCCTGGTCCGCGGGGGAGTCTTCCACCACCTGGGCAATCAGCACGCCCTGGGTCTCGTCAAGCCCCATGGCGTCGGCCAGCTCATTGGTGAGGTTCTGCCCCACCACGCCCAGCTGGCCGCGACGGACCTCGCCGAATTCCATGATCTGCTTGACGACGGTGCTGGCAATGTTGGTGGGAATGGCAAAGCCGATGCCGATGTTGCCGCCGGAGCGGGACAGGATCGCGGTATTGATGCCGACCAGCTCGCCTTCGAGGTTGACCAGGGCCCCGCCCGAGTTGCCGGGGTTGATCGAGGCGTCGGTCTGGATGAAGTCCTCGTAGCGGTTGCCCAACCCGTGGCGGCCCAGGGCGCTGACGATGCCCGAGGTCACGGTCTGGCGCAGGCCGAAGGGGTTGCCGATGGCCACCACGAAATCGCCGACCCGGAGGTTATCGGAGTCGGCCACCGTGATTTCGGTGAGATCGTCGGCATCCACGCGCAAAACGGCGATGTCGGAATCCGGGTCGGTACCGACTACTTCGGCCGTCAGTTCGCGGTCATCCTGAAGCCGCACGGTCACTTCGTCGGCTTCCTGAATCACGTGATTGTTGGTCAGGACGATGCCCTCGTCCGCATCGACAATCACGCCCGAGCCCACACCGCGCGGCTGCTGCGGCTGCTGTTCATCCGGGATGCCGAAAAAGCGCCGGAAGAACGGGTCGTTGAACATCGGATGATCCGGCGTCTGGCGTGCCTTGCCGGTGACCTGGATACCGACCACGGCGGGCATTACCTCTTCCAGCATCGGCGCGAGCGTGGGCGGATCACCGCTCAGGCCCGCGGGCAATTCGGCATGGGCGGCGGGTACGAAGGCAAGGCCGGTGGCGGCAAACCCCGCCAGCAACAGCGAACGGATCGTCATGGATGAATCCTTGAAGCTTGTGGAATGAAACCCGTCGGGCGGGCGTCAGTTACCCGGTCTGACCATGAACGCCGCGGGTTAGTTTCAGCGCAGCCGCGGGTTCAGCGTGTAGGTGCCGGTGACCGAGGCGGTGGCCAGCACGTGATCTTCCAGCACGGCCAGTAACTCCGGGCCGGTGAAATCGCCCTCGACCGGACAACGCGGCAGGTCGGTGGCGATCAGCCGAAACTCGTAGCGGTGCGGAATGCTGTCGTTCCAGGGCGGGGCCGGGCCGTCATAGCCGTAGTAATGGCCGCCCAGGTCGGGATCGCCGGCAAACCAGTCGGTGTAGGTGTTCAGGCCCTGGCGGGCACCGGCCGGGCCGGCGGGCTGGCGCTTGCCACCCGGTGTGACCTCACTCGCACACGCGCCGGCATCGATACCGCCGGTATCGGCCGGCAGATCGACCATCACCCAGTGGAAGAAGTCCACCCGCGGCAGGTCCGACGGCACTTCGCGGTCTTCCTGATTGACGTCATCGGGCTTGCTGGGCGCGTCGGGGTCGATGCACAGCAGCACCAGCGACTGCGTGCCGTCCGGCACGCCCGACCAGGCCAGATCGGGATTGTGGTTGTCGGAAAACCGGAAATGGTTATCCGCGTCCGGCTGCGCAAAGGCGTAGTGATCGGGGATCGGCTGGCCGTCGGCGAACGCGGTGGTGGTCAGTTGCATCACGCTTTCCTCGTGGGCGAAACCTGATCGGACACTGGGGTCGGATGCTCCGGCACGCAAGCCACTGGTTAGAACCGCGACAGCACGCGCTGCAGGGTGGATTCCACCCCGCTGGAAAGCCGCTCGCGCAGGCTCTGGCGGGTCTTCCAGCGCACTTCGTAGATGGCCCGTTCGTCCTTCGCCGCGGTCAGTAGCAGGTCATCGCTGGTGCCCACGGCGTCGATCAGGCCGAGATCCAGTGCCTGGGTGCCATGCCAGTGTTCGCCGGTGGCCACGCGGTCGACGTCCAGATCGGCCCGGTTGTCCGACACGAACTGCTTGAACAGGCCATGGGTGGATTCGAGTTCCTCGCGGAACTTCGCCCGGCCGGCATCGCTGTTCTCGCCGAACATGGTGAGCGTGCGCTTGTGCTCGCCGGCGGTGTGCATTTCGATGTCGACGTTCTTTTCCTTGAGCAGCCGGTTGAAGTTGGGCATCTGGCCCACCACGCCAATCGAGCCGATGATGGCGAAGGGTGCGGCGACGATGCGGTCGGCCACGCAGGCCATCAGATAGCCGCCGCTGGCAGCCAGCTTGTCGACCGCGGCGGTGAAGCGAATGCCCCGGTCGCGCAGCCGGCGTAGCTGGGAGGCAGCCAGGCCGTAGCTGTGTACCAGCCCGCCGGCCGATTCCAGCCGCAGCAGGACTTCATCCTCGGCTTCAGCCACCTGCAGCACGGCGGTGATTTCCTCACGCAGGTTGGTCACCGCCGAGGCGCGGATATCGCCGTCGAAATCGATCACGAACAGCCGGCCCTTGTTGTCCGGCTTGCCCAGCTTGGCCGCCTTGGCCTTCTGCTTGGCCTCGGCCTTCTGGCGCTTGTCGCGGGCCTTGCGGGCCGGCTTGTCGAGCAACTCGTCCTGCAGCGTGTCGACCATGCGGTCGAAGCGCTGATTGACGTTGTGGATTTCCAGGCCGTCGCCGCTGATCTGGCGCGACTGCTGCACGGCACCGGCGATCCAGGCCACCAGCAGGCCGATCACCGCGACCACGGTCACGGCCTTGGCCAGGAACAGGCCGTACTCGGCGGCCAGCGAAATGAGAGTTTCCATGATGCTCCGGGCGGGGAAAACGCGAAAGTGTAACGGCTTGCACCCGACCCTGTGCGGCCGGGCATTCGAAATCGGGCGTACTCAGCGATTGTCGGCGAAATACTGCCGGCTGACCCGGAACACCACCGGGCCCAGCAGGATCAGGGCAATCAGGTTGGGCACCGCCATCAGCGCGTTCATCACGTCGGCCACCAGCCAGACCATGCCGAGATTGGCCACCGCGCCCACGAATACCGCCACCACCCACAGCAGCCGGTAGGGCATGACCACGCGCGGGCCGAACAGAAACTCCGCGCAACGCTCGCCATAGTAGGACCAGGCCAGCAGGGTGGAGAACGCGAAGATCACCAGGCCGAAACTCACCAGCCAGCCGCCCGGGCCGGGCAGGCCCTGGGTAAAGGCGGTGGCGGACAGTTGCGCGCCGGTCTCGCCGCTCTGCCAGGCGCCGGTGACCACGATCACCAGCGCGGTCATGGTGCAGACGATTAGAGTGTCGATGAAGGTGCCCAGCATCGCCACCACGCCCTGGCGCACCGGATCGCGGGTGCGGGCGGCGGCGTGGGCGATCGGGGCGCTGCCCAGGCCGGCCTCGTTGGAGAAGATGCCCCGGGCCACGCCGAACTGAATCGCCATCAGCACTCCGGCGCCGGCGAATCCGCCCGCGGCCGCGGTACCGGTAAAGGCATCCGTGACGATCGTGCCCAGCGCGCCGGGGATGGCCGGGGCGTTGACCAGCAGGATCACCGCGGCGCCGGCCACGTAGACGATGGCCATGAACGGCACCAGTTTTTCCGCCACCCGCGCCAGACGCTGGACGCCGCCGATGATCACCACGAACACCGCCGCCGCCATCACGATACCGGTCAGCCAGGTGGGCACGGACAGCGACTCGTGAAACACCTGCGCCACCGAGTTCGACTGCACCGTATTGCCGATGCCGAACGCGGCGATCATGGCAAAGAAGGCAAAGGCCCCGCCCAGCCAGGCCCAGCGCGGGCCCAGTCCGTTGCGGATGTAGTACATCGGCCCGCCCACGTGGGCGCCGGTGGCGTTGACCTCGCGGTACTTCACGGCGAGCACCGCCTCGGCGTATTTGGTGGCCATGCCAACCAGCGCGGTCACCCACATCCAGAACACCGCGCCGGGACCGCCCAGGAAAATGGCAGTGGCCACGCCGGCGATGTTGCCGGTGCCGACCGTGGCCGACAGCGCCGTGGCCAGGGCCTGGAACGGCGTGATGTCGCCCGCGTCCTCGGCGGCGGCGCGCCGGCCCGATAGCGCCAGACGAATGCCGAACCCCAGCTTGCGCCAGGGCAGCAGACGCAAGCCCAGGGTCAGATAGACACCGGTGCCCAGCAGCAGGGCCAGCATCACCGGCCCCCACAGCCAGCCACTCAGGGTTTCCAGAACGGTCGTGATCATGGCGCTACCCCAGTAACGTGTTGATCAGGATGAAACCGATGCCCACCGGCGCCACCACCCGCAGAATCCACAGCCAGACCCGCGCCAGCGGTAAGGGCGCGCGGCCGTCGTCGGTGGCGGCGGACACCGCCGCCGGCCCCATTACCCAGCCCACGAACAGGGCGATGAACAGGCCGCCCAGCGGCAGCAGCAGATCGGTCAGGCGCGTCATCCAGTCCAGGAAGGAGACGTCGGCGAACACCAGACCCTCGACGGCGCCCTGGGACAGCGCACTCGGTACCCCGGCGAGAAAGCAGGCGATGGCGGCGGCGAACGTGGCCAACCGACGGCTGAGCGACCATTCATCCACCAGATAGGTGACCACCACCTCGAGCAGCGATACCGACGAGGTCAGCGCGGCCACCGTGAGCAGGGTGAAAAACATTACGCCGAACAGGGTGCCGGCCGGCATGCTGGCGAAAACGGCGGGAAGGGTCACGAACGCCAGTCCGGCGCCTTCTCCGGGGTCGAGGCGGAAGGCGAAGACCGCCGGCAGAATCATCAGGCCGGCCAGCAGTGCCACCGTGGTGTCCAGCGCCACGATGCTCAATGCCGAACTGGGCAGCGCCTGCTGGCGGGACATATAGGAGCCGTAGGTGATCAGCGCTCCCATGCCCAGCGACAGCGAAAAGAACGCCTGGCCGATGGCCGCGCCCCAGGCGTCGGCATCCAGCCGGCTGAAGTCCGGGGTCAGATAGAAGCGCACGCCTTCCATCGCGCCGGGGAGGGTGACGGACCGGACCACCAGCACGATCAGCAGCAGGAACAGCAGCGGCATCAGCAGCTTGGCGGCACGCTCGATGCCGCGACCGATGCCGCCGACCACCACCAGCGCGGTCAGCACCATGAAGGCTGCCGCGTACACCACCGGCCGCACGCCTTCGCCGATGAAACCGGTGAACGCATCGCCTAGCGCCTGGGGATCGGTCGTGGCCAGGGCCCCGGACGCCATGTAGCCCACGTAGGCCATGGTCCAGCCGGCCACCACGCTGTAGAAAGACAGGATCACGAAACCGGTGAACACGCCCAGCATGCCCACCAGGGGCCAGGCTCCGCCCGCCAGTTTCCGGAAGGCGCCGATGGGGTCGCGCTGGGCGGTCCGGCCGATCACCAGTTCCGCCATCACCAGGCTGACCCCGAACAGGAACACCAGCCCCAGGTACACCAGCAGGAAGGCGCCCCCGCCGTTGTCGCCGGTGACATAGGGGAATTTCCAGATGTTGCCCAGCCCCACGGCGGAGCCGGCGGCGGCCATCACGAAGCCCGCGCGCGAGCCCCAGTGCTCCCTGGTCATGCGGTTATCCCCCAGTGGTTGACGGGTGAGTCAGCGTACGTTCCGAGTGTAGCCGAACCCATTGCGCCGCTTCAGTGGCTAGCGCAGGGCGCCGGCGCGAAGACGAGCCAGATAGTCCCGATACGCGGCAATCGCCCGCGGGGCCAGTAGCAGGGTCAGGGGCAGATTGATGCACAGCATGAGAGCCACACCGAATACGCCCACGGCATCCAGTTCCCGAGCGCCGTCCACCCAGCCGGCACAGGCCAGCCAGACCATCGCGCAGAAACCCAGGCGATAGGGCGCCACCCAGTTGTCGCCCGCCAGATAGACCACCCCCTGTTCGCCGTAATAGCTCCAGGTGATCATGGTGGACACGGCAAACAGCCAGATCGCCAGGGTGATCAACCACTGGCCGAGGCCCGGCACGGCGGTGTCGAAGGCGCGGGCGGTGAGCGTGGCGCCGGTGTAGTCCCGGTACAGACCGGCATCCACCAGCTCGGGTGACGAGTCGGCGGTGACCGATTGCCAGTCGATCACTGGTCGGTCGTCATTGGCGCGAACCTCGCCGAACACTCGCTGGCGTTCGCCCGCATCCGCATTGACGATGACGAATACCCGGTCGCCGGTGTTTAGCGTCTGCTGGTCATCCATCGGTGCCGCCGAGTCGGCCAGCGTCCAGGCGCCGCTCCCGGTTGATTCCCAGCCCGGTGCCGGATCGAGCTGCAGGCTCGCATCGCGCTGCCAGATACCGGTCGACAGGATCACCAGCGCCGTGATGGTGCAGACCACGAGCGTGTCCACGAGCGGTTCCAGCCCGGCGACGATGCCCTCGCTGACCGGTTCCGATGTTTTCACCGCAGCGTGGGCGATGGGGGCCGTGCCCAGACCAGCCTCGCTGGAGAACAGGGCTCGCTTGAGCCCCCAGATGAAGGCCATGGCCATGCCGCCACCCAGGAACGCGCCGGTGCCCTCGGTGTGGGAGAAAGCACCGCGGAAGATGGATGCCAGCACGCCGGGCAGGGTGTCTGCCTGCAGGGCGAGCACGACCAGACCGGCGGTCACATAAAGCACGGCCATGCCAGGCACCAGCCAGCCGGCCACCGCCCCGATGCGCTTGACCCCGCCCAGCGTGACCAGTCCCACCACCACCGCCAGAATGCCGCCGGTGACCAGCGGCGGCACGCCGAAATAGCTGCGGGTGGTATCTGCCACGCTCCAGGACTGGAACACTGCATTGGCGGCCAGGGCATTGGTGATCAGCGCCACGCAGAACAGCCCGCCGATCCAGGCGCCGGGCCGGGTCAGGCGGGCCGACAGGGTGGGCAGCCCGCGTCTGGCCACCCACATGGCACCGCCGTGCGGGTTGTCCGGATCGTCGGTATTCCGATAGAGCATGGTCAGCGTGACCTCGACCATCTTGATCGCCATGCCCGCCAGGCCCACCACCCACATCCAGAAGATCGCCCCGGGCCCGCCGAACTCCAGCGCCAGCGCCACGCCGGCGATGTTGCCCAGCCCCACCGTGGCGGACAGGGCAGCCGACACCGCCTGGAAATGGCTGATGGCGCCGCTGCCCTTGCCGGTGTCGTAACGCCCGGTGATCAGTGCTACCCCGTGCGTCAGTGCCTTGAGCTGGCCGGCACGCGTCCACAATGTGAACAGCGCGCCGACGGCCAGCAGGGCAATCAGCACCGGGGCGGAGAACACCGCCGCGTTGACGCCGTTGACCAGAGCCAGCAGCCAGTCGAACAAGTCCCGCATGAATCCAGCGTAAAGGATGCCCGGCGCGCGGACTACGGTAGCTGTCATCTTCGCGCGGCGATCCCGGCGTCAGGTTTTCCGCCAGGACACGATTGCTGGCACACGACCGACGCCAGCGCCGTTGCCGGCAAACTTTTTTCGCCGTACCCCTTGAAACCTGTTGGCCAGGCTCCATCCTTAGCACTCGCCACGAGGGAGTGCTAACAATCCCTTGCGGCGCCGGCATCGTCCGCGGGCGGGTGCCGGACCAAGGGAATTCCAGACAATTCAGTCAATCGACAACGAGGAGAAGGGTGGTATGAAAATCCGTCCTCTGCAGGATCGCGTCGTGATCAAGCGGCTTGAAGAAGAACAGACCACGTCCGGGGGCATCGTGATTCCGGATTCGGCCGCCGAAAAGCCTCAGCGGGGCACGATCACCGCGGTCGGCAACGGCAAGGTGCTCGACAACGGGGAAACCCGCGCGCCGGAAGTCAAGGTGGGTGACACCGTGCTGTTCGGCAAGTTCTCCGGCACGGAGATCAAGCTCGACGGCGAAGACGTCCTGGTGATGCGCGAAGACGATCTACTGGCGGTGCTGGGCTAGAACGCCCCCACCGCTTTTTTACTGGGCAATCGCTTTAACCAACGAATTCAAAGAGGAAGCTAGAAATGGCTGCCAAGGAAATCAAATTCGGGGAAGACTCGCGCCAGCGACTGATGCGCGGCGTCAACACCCTGGCCAACGCCGTCAAGGTCACGCTGGGTCCGAAGGGCCGCAATGTGGTCATTGACAAGAGCTTCGGCTCCCCCACCGTCACCAAGGACGGTGTCTCCGTGGCCAAGGAGATCGAGCTTGAAGACAAGTTCGAGAACATGGGCGTGCAGATGGTCAAGGAAGTCGCTTCCAAGACCTCGGACGTGGCCGGCGACGGCACCACCACCGCTACCGTGCTGGCCCAGGCCATCGTCCGTGAGGGCATCAAGGCCGTATCCGCGGGTATGAATCCGATGGAGCTAAAGCGCGGCATCGACGCCGCCGTGAAGGCCGCAACCGACGAGCTGGCCAAGCTCTCCAAGCCCTGTAGCGATGAGAAGGCCATCGCGCAGGTCGGCTCGATCTCCGCCAACTCCGACGAGGCGGTCGGCAAGATCATCGCCGACGCCATGAACAAGGTCGGCAAGGAAGGCGTGATCACGGTCGAGGAAGGCTCCGGTCTTGAGAACGAGCTGGACGTCGTGGAAGGCATGCAGTTCGACCGCGGCTACCTGTCGCCGTACTTCATCAACGACCAGCAGACCATGCAGGCGGAGCTCGAGAATCCGTACATCCTGCTGTTCGACAAGAAGATCTCCAACATTCGCGACATGCTGCCGCTGCTGGAAAGCGTGGCCAAGCAGAACCGTCCGCTGATGATCATCGCCGAAGACGTGGAAGGCGAGGCGCTGGCCACCCTGGTGGTCAATAACATGCGTGGCATCGTCAAGGTTGCCGCCGCCAAGGCGCCCGGCTTCGGTGATCGTCGCAAGGCGATGCTGGAAGACATGGCCGTGCTCACCGGCGGTCGCGTGATTTCCGAGGACCTCGGCATGAGCCTGGAAAAGGCCACGCTGGAAGACCTCGGCGAAGCGTCCAAGGTGCAGGTTGGCAAGGAAGACACCACCGTCATCAGCGGCGCCGGCACCAACAAGGCCATCGAAGCCCGTATCAAGCAGATCCGCGCGCAGATCGAGGAATCCTCCTCGGACTACGACAAGGAGAAGCTGCAGGAACGCGTGGCCAAGCTGGCCGGCGGCGTGGCCGTGATCAAGGTCGGTGCTGCCACCGAAGTCGAGATGAAGGAAAAGAAGGCGCGTGTCGAGGACGCCCTGCATGCCACCCGTGCCGCGGTGGAAGAAGGCATCGTCCCCGGCGGCGGCGTGGCCCTGCTTCGCTGCACCAAGGCGCTGGAGAAGCTCGAAGGCACCAACACCGAGCAGAACGCGGGCATCCGCATCCTGCGTCGGGCGGTCCAGGAGCCCCTGCGTCAGATCGTCTACAACAGTGGCGCCGAGCCGTCCGTGGTGGTCAACGAAGTGCTCTCCAAGAAGGGCAACTACGGCTACAACGCGGCCACCGGTGAATACGGTGACATGGTCGAAATGGGCATTCTCGACCCGACCAAGGTCAGCCGCACCGCGCTGCAGAACGCGGCCTCCATCGCCGCGCTGATGCTCACCACCGAGGCCTGCATTGCCGACGTCCCCGATGACGACGACAAGGGCGGCATGCCCGGCGGCATGGGCGACATGGGTGGCATGGGCGGCATGATGTAGTAGCCGTCAGCGCACAAATCGCGCAGACTAATAAGCCCTGCCGGCATACGGCGGGGCTTTTTTTTAACGGCTCTCGGCTACGGTTGTTGTGACTGGACCGAAAATTCGTGCTCCGAGTCGGCAATTGAATCCTTCTTAAGTAAAAGTGATCACACTCTCCTGACGATTGATGCCACTTTGAGCGTGGGATTATCGGGTCAAAAACCGATATCTTGGACGTCTCGCGAACGCCGTACCAGAGGGCAGGACATGAAAAGAAAACTCAGTTTTCTTGCGAATAAATTTGGAAAAAAGAAAAAAGCTCGGCGTGATCTGAGTCGTTTGAAGAGCGATACGGCTTCATTCTTCAGTTATATTTTGCAAAAAAATTGCCCCTCCGCAGTGAGTCACTCTCAGATCAGTCAGGATATAGTTGCTCTGATTTCGAGTAACTTCAAGCGCGGTGGCTATTTCGTTGAATTTGGCGCTACCAACGGTATTGATCTGAGTAATACGTACATGCTCGAGCAATGTTTCGGCTGGCATGGGATCCTGGCCGAGCCGGGCGTAATTTGGCACGAAGACTTGGTCAGAAACCGATCGGCGCACATTGATTTCTCATGTGTTTGGCGCGCCACGGGCGAAATTCTGGACTTTGACTTGGTAGAAGAGGCTGAACTCTCAACTCTGAAGGAATTGTCGAGCTCCGATAGTCATGGCTATCAGAGAACTAAATCGGTTCCGGAGAAAGTCAGTTCTATTTCTCTCGAAGATCTCTTGAGGAAATATGATGCACCGAGGCACATTGATTATCTTTCGGTCGATACCGAGGGTAGCGAGCTGGAAATTCTGAGAAACTTCAATTTCAACAATTATGATATTAGTTTTATTAGCTGCGAGCACAACTACACCAAAAATCGTGAAGCTATAAGCGAACTCCTAAAAGGCTACGGATTTTCTAGAAGATTCGAGGAATTGTCGAAGTGGGATGATTGGTACTTTAGAGACTAATCTCATTGCGGAAAGAGATTTTTTAGTTGATCCCGAAATCGTTTTGACCCTATGAGCGCAAAGGGTCATTTAGTCGGTATTTTTGGCGTTGTCGTTTGATCGATAAAGAAAAGTGTCAAAAGAAAAAACACCACTTGTAAGTATTGTCGTTCCGAGCCTGAATCAGGGACGTTTTATCGAGCACACGTTACGCTCAATTGTCGAACAGAGTTATAACCGTTGGGAGTTGATTGTCATCGACGGCGGCAGTACTGATGGCACATTGGATGTCATCGAGCGCTACCAGCATCATATTCATTACTGGGTATCTGAGCCGGACAAGGGGCAGGCCGACGCCATTCAGAAGGGGCTGGATGTCGCCAATGGTCAAATATTCAACTGGATCAATTCAGATGACTGTCTGGCGCCTGGCGCATTGGAAGTGATTGCCGGCGCGCTGGGTGATAACGATTTGTTGGCCGGCACAACAGTTAATTTCTCTGCCACGTCTAGATTTCGCACCATTAGTCGTAACATAGACGCGTGGAGCTTGATTGCGGATGGCTTGGGCAGTAAGTGCAGTTGGCACCAGCCCGCGCTATGGGTCCGGACCGACAAACTGCGATCGATTGGCGGCATCGACACCACGATGGACTACCGGTTTGATCTCGATCTCTACGTGCGCTATCTCGTGAGGTATCCGAGGGTAGTTTATACGTCTGATGTACTTGCTTATTTCCGTATTCATCCGGATTCGAAGACGAGCACGTCTCAGACGTCCTTCCGTCGGGAACACTACCAGGTGATCGAGAAGCTGAGGAATAACAGTCTTTCGTCTGTCGGGACTCTCCAGGTGGAGCGGCTGCTTCGAAGCATGAGGTGGAAGGATCGACTCGTGGATATCATGCTTGGGGCGAAAGGCCGGAGATTGCGGGCAGTTCGTCTGATCTTGTCTGAGGCGCTGTCAGAGCCTTGGCGAATTACCAACCGTTACACTCGCCGCTATCTTCGGCGATTGCTTTTTCGGCGAAATCTCAAGCACTAGGCTGGATTTCGGTGAATGCGTGTCAGCGCTTCGTACCGTCTACCGCTTGCTCCGTACGCATACCCATCTGTATGTGAAAGTCGGGAGTTTCGCTTCTGGATGATTTGGATTTTTTAGTGCCATCGCTCGGCGGAATGGATCATTCCTCGCGTTCTCGCCGTATTTGAGGGTGCCAAGGCCTCTCCTTCGATGTTCGGCCCAAAGCACCGTTTTGCCAATCTCTGGTTATTGTGCACCGCTGCCTTCAGCGTCAGGACTAATGCCGGAAGAAGAGCAGGTTCGTGCCTGCTGCGCTTGTGGCCAGGTCCGGTGAAGCGCCAGTATCCCCAGATACAGTAGCCAGATGTAATAGGTAAAAAGCTCCCGGAACTCCCCAATACTTGTGGTTAGATAGTTGGGTTTTGGCGGGGCTGTTTCTTCAAGATAATGAGCGGTATCGGATACCACAATTGCGGCAATTAGAGCCAGAGTGAACATGCGGCTCGGTCGAAGAAACTCGATCCAGACATTGCGGCTGCGCGTTCCGGCCCACGCGAAAATAACGAACCACAGTGCCATCACGATATCGCCGCCTATCTTGAAGACATCCAGATAACGGTCATTGTCGATATTGTGCAGGCTGAATTTGGGCTGTTGTGATATGTCCCAGCCGCTCAAGAGCCACCAGTAATGGGTGCCATAGTCGATTTCTTCCAGCAGCATGAATATGCTGCCAGCCAGAATTAATGCAAAGAATTTGCGTTCCATCGGGAACGAACTGTTGAGCATTCGCCACCCGATAATCCCGATGATGGCTGCCAACAATACGTTCTGCAGGTTTTCCAACAGGCCGAGTTCCCGATTGAACTGCGGGGCCAATAGCGACATCAGCCAGTCCACGTTCGAAAAATACATGGCTACGAGACAAGCCATGACCAAAGTGGGTGCGATCCAGTACAGAAGGTGGCTTCGCCAGTTCATGTAGCGGGGTCCTTAGTTCAATGGTTACGCGCATGGTATTGCAGCCGCCCCTTTAGCGCACGTTGCACGGCCGTTGTCCGCGCCCGGTTGCTTATTGTCCGAGGGCGAGCCGGCTAGGCTGTGAGAATCGCGCTGACCTTTTCAAGGACATCATCGACGGGAATCATCCGTGCCGCCTGATCATGCCTGACCTGGGTGCCCCACCGCATGTCCTGCGAGGCTTTGCCGAGAAATCGGCGGGCCGCCTCATCGTGGTAATCCACCGCCCATTGCAGGCTGCCATACGGACCGGTGCGGCTGCTCGGACTGAAGACATGCAGGGCGATGACCGGCAGGCCGCTGGTGTTCGCGAAGTGGGCGGGGCCGGAATCCGGTGTAACGAGCAAAGTGGCGTTTTCCAGAACCGCCAGCAGTCCCTTAATGGATGTGCACCCGATTAGATTCAGTGCCGATCCCTGCATCATGCCGGTAATGGCCTTGCCCAGTTGTTGATCGTTGTCGGCTGGCCCGCCGATAAGCGCGACGCGCAAGCCGTGGCGCGCAATGGCGTAATCGGCCACCTCGGCGTAACGTTCCGGCGGCCAGTTGCGTCCCGGGTCGCTGGCGCTCGGGTTGATAAGCATGGTCGGTGGGCCGGGCGGCAATAACTGTCTAGCTTCTTCCCGGGCCGCGCTCGGGATCGGTACCGACCAGTCCATGTGTCGGTTGGTGATTCCGAGCGTTTCCAGTTGAGCGAAATAGCCCTCGATCATATGTGGTCCGCTGGCAGGTCCGCTCAGCGCATCGACAAACCAGGCGTGGCCGTCGCGTGCGCGTAGCGCCTCGCAACCCAGGCGAAGATCCGCATTGATGTGCCGGCTGACCAGGTTGGCGCGCAGCGATGGATGGGCATGGAGCAGGACGTCGAATCGCCGCCCGCCGAGCTGGCGGTTCAGTTTGGCGTTGCGCGACGGATCCCGCTTGTCATAGACGATGAACTCGATATCCGGCAAGTCGCCGAGCAGGGCGAACTCGGCCTTGCCGATCACCCAGGTAATGCGGGTATCGGGCCACTCGCGTTGCATGGTGTGGATGGCCGGTACCAGGTTGTAGCAGTCGCCCAGAGCGGACAGGCGCAGCAGACAGAGAGTCGCCGGCGGCGCATCCAGCGGCAGCTTGCGGCGACGCAGACCGATCCCGTGGCCGAGGCTGCGGCCGATGACGGTAGCCATGTTCATGCGCAGTTTCGGACGGAGTCGCGGGGCAGGAATTGCATTCAGCAAGGATACCCGCCGTGGCTTGATTGACGTACCCCCGCCGATCGAATTGCGGCAGCCGGGATAGCCGGCGGCCCGGGGCACCGGTATTCTCCGCGGCTGACGGGCGGCGCGTGATGCTGTCCGACTCCGGCTGGATTCTTCGAGGTCGACTACCCGTGAAAGCGCCGCGACACGCCTATCCCTACGAGGCCCCGCCCGGCTCCGCGGCGGTCGCCGGCGTATTGCCATTGGCCTGTGCCGTGATCACCCATGATGAGGCCGATAACATCGGCCGTTGCCTGGCTAGCGTGGCCGGACTGGTGTGCGAGATCGTGGTCGTGGACTCCGGCTCCACCGATGCGACCTGCGAGATTGCACGGGAGTACGGCGCGCGTGTCATTCACCGAGACTGGGCCGGGTTTGCGGCGCAGAAGCAGTTCGCAATGGATCAGTGCAGCCAGCCCTGGCTGCTGTCCCTGGATGCCGACGAGGCCCTGGAGCCGGCTGCCCGGGCGGCAATAGAGACCGTGTTTGCTGGAGGAGGCGAGCCGACACACGCGGGCTACGAGATCAATCGCCTGACCTGGTATCTCGGCGACTGGGTGCGCCACACCTGGTATCCCGAATGGCGCCTGCGGCTGGTTCGTCGCGACCGGGCGGCATGGCGGGAATACAACGGACACGATCTGCTGACGGTGCATGGTGAGACTGGCCGACTGAGTGGTCATCTGCTGCATTACACCTATCGAGATCTGGAACATCACATGCAGCAATCGATCGGCTATGCCCGTATGTCGGGACGGCAACTTGCCGAGAGCGATCGGCGCATCCCGGTATCGAAGCTGGTCTTCTCGCCGCTGGGACGTTTCATCCGGTTGTATCTTCTCAAGCAGGGCTGGCGCGACGGCTGGCGCGGGTTGCTGCTGGCGTTCAGTTCGGTGATGTCGGCGTTTCTCAAGTACGCCTTTGCGCTGGAGGCGAGGCAGGCGCGCAATAGGGCGAAGAACTCGCCGGGCGATGACTCGTGAGACGCCGCCGGTTGCAGCGGCGAACGGTGGCGACGACCGTCATCCTGACCAGCTATAACCAGCGCGAGGTATTGCCACTGGTGCTACAGGCGCTGGCGCGCCAGAGCGTACCCCTGGACGAACTGATTCTGGCCGACGATGGTTCCCGGGACGACTCGCCAGCGGTTGTTCAGGCCCAGGCCAGGGAACATGGCCTGCCGCTGACGG
Source organism: Spectribacter acetivorans (assembly GCF_031846305.1). Classification (NCBI taxonomy): domain Bacteria; kingdom Pseudomonadati; phylum Pseudomonadota; class Gammaproteobacteria; order Salinisphaerales; family Salinisphaeraceae; genus Spectribacter; species Spectribacter acetivorans. Next base: position 25,995 of record NZ_JAVRHY010000010.1, on the reverse strand, counting down.
CGGTGCTGACCCAGGAAGATCTGGGATTTCGCAAGGCCACCATTCTCAACGCCGCCATCCGGGCCAGCCGCGGGCAGCAGATCGTGTTTCTGGATGGTGATGTGCTGCCGGCCGGTGACTGGCTGGATGCGCACCGGTCGCGGTTTCGCACCCGCGCGTACCTCGTGGGTAGCTATGCCAGGCTGAGTTTGCAGGAAAGCCGGTCTTTCCACGTCGATAACGTTGCCTCGCGGCTGGATGAACTCTGTCGGCATCAAGGGCACGATCGCTGGTTCCGACGGCATGATCTGAAGGCCCGCTGGTATGCCCTGACGCGGAAATTCAATCGGCCCCTCCTGCACGGCGGCAACTTTTCCGTCGACCGCGGTGTGCTGTTCGGTGTGAACGGCTTTGACGAGCAGTTCAACGGTTTCGGCGGCGAGGATTCGGATCTGCGCTGTCGCATGAATCTCTATGGCGCCCGCCCGGTCAGCGCCATTCACGCGGCCAAGGCCTTCCACCTGGAACCCGAGCCCGCGACTGGAGAACGCCCCAGTGCCATTGCCGACCGGCGGCCTTACAGTGAAAGCCCCTATCAGGCACTGAAGGCAACGCGGGTCTGGGCGGAGCAGGGCCTGAGCTGGAAATCACCGCCAAACGGCGAGCTTGCTTCAGAGGGCCAAGCGTGACGGGTGAGCCGATCAGTCGTTTCGGCTAAGCAGGAACGCCCCTAGCCGACGCCCTACCGCGGCGTAGTCAATCGACGCCATGTCGAACGGATCGGCGCCAGCCGGCGGGATGAAGGCGAAGCGATGGTCCTTCGGGGCCAGCGTCTGCCAGCGTCGCGGCCCGGCGGTGGGCAGGCTGGGATAGAAAGTGGCGGTCGGCCGGGCCAGGGCGCCGGCCAGATGGGCGGGGCCGGTCGAGCCGCTGACAAACAGGTCCGCATGGCGCAGATTGGCCGCGAAATCGACCAGGCCGCCCTGCGAGTGGTAGACCAGCGGCGACAGGTCGGCCATGGCCGTCGCCAGATGATTGGCCAGTGGCAATTCATCGGGCCCGGCCGTGATCACGAAGCGGCAGCCGCCGATAGCCAGCTCGCTGGCGACGCGGGCGTAGTCGGCAGGCGTCGGCGCCGGGGCGGAGCCGCCGCTGCCCGGATGGATGAACACCCAGGGCGCCTCGGCATCCAGTCCGTGTTCGGCCGCGAACGCGGTGCGGCTGTCGGCAGCCGAGTCGCGGAACTGCAAAAACGGCGCGCGCGGGACCGATCCCGGCTCGCCACCGGTCTGCCGGATCAGGTCATGGGACAGATCCAGGTTGTAGGCCCATTCCGGCTTGACCGACGCCGACCGGCGCTGGACCACGCGATGGTTGTAGAACACCTGCGCCAGCTTGCTTGACGGCCCCAGCCGCAAAGGAATGCGTTGCCGCCACAGGGCGAAGGCGTTCGGAAAGTCGGAAAAATAGCTGATCACCGCCGCCGGGCGCGCCCGGCCGGCCCAGCTGTCGCGGTCGAAACGGCCACGGCCGTCGACCACCGGCAGCGCCCACACGTCGTCGACCAGCGGACAGGCCGATACGATGGGCGCGGTGTAACGCGATACCGCCGCGATAACCTGTCGATCGGGCCAGTGTTGCTTGATCGCGGCAAACGCGGGCAGGGTCAGCAGCACATCGCCGAGCCGGTCGGGACGCAGGAGTAGAATCGCCCCCTCGGGCAGTCGGTCAACGGTAGCGGGCACGGGAGATCACGGGTTGGGGATGCGGATTCTGGAAGTCTGTTTTGCCGATGGCAGCGGTGGCCTGGAATTGTATGCCGCGCATACCAGCGTGGCGCTGCAGTCGCGCGGTCACGAGGTGCTGACACTGGCCACCGAGGATACGTTATTCGCCCGTCGCTGCTCGCAGCCGGGCTGGCTGGCCGGTCGCGGCAGCTGGTCGCGCTGGCGGCTGTTGCGTCGCGCGCTGCGGGAATTCCGCCCGGACGTCCTGCATCTGCATCATCGCGCCGATTTCGCCCTGTGCTCACTGGCCTGCCGCCTGGCCGGGCGGGCGCGGCCGGCGCTGGTCTACCATCGGCACATGGAGTTGCCCGCCTCGCCCAAAAAGGACTGGTATCACCGCCAGCTCTATGCCCGGGTCGACCTGCTCATCGCCGTGACCGAGCGCATCCGGCGAACCGCGGTCGAGATGCTGCCGCTGGCGTCCGAGCGCATCGTGGCGCTGCACGCCGGGGCGCCCGGGCTCGATGGCCCGCCGCCGCCCGTGGATCGCGGCGGCTGCTGTCTGCGGGCCGGCTCGTTCTCGCGCATCGAACGGCGCAAGGGTCAGGACACCCTGATCCGCGCACTGGGCCGGCTCAAGCGGGAGGGCTACTCGGTGCAGTTGGCGCTGGCCGGCCAGGTCCATGACCCGGAGTACTACCAGTCCCTGCAATCTCTGGCCGAGACTGAGGGAGTCGCCGATCAGATCGAGTATCTCGGGTTTCTGGACCATCCCCAGACGGAAATGGCGCGCTGTGACGTCAACCTGCATGCCGCCGAGATCGAGACCTTCGGGCTGGTGATCATCGAGTCCATGCGGGTCGGGGTGCCGGTGATCGCGGCGGAATCCGGCGGCGTGACGGAAATCCTGCAAGACGGTGACAACGGTCTGCTTTACGCCCCCGGCGACGATGCCGCGCTGGCGGCACATCTGCGACGCCTCGTCGATGCGCCGGCCGAGCGCGAACGGCTGGCCCGCCGGGCCGGCGATGACGCCGCCGATCGCTTCTCGACAGAGGCGCACTACGACCGTCTGGAAGCCCATTTCGCCGCGCTTCTATCCGCGGCCCCCGCGACCGGAGACGCAGCATGAGCGCCGATCAGCCCGCCGCGCCCGCGGGCGTGTCCTCGGCCACCGTCGACCGGGTGGCAACCGCCAGCGAGTTCGCCTGCCGATGGATGCTGGCCCGGCCGGAGCGTTTCGCGGAACTGGTGACGGCCGAGGCGCTGACGACGCCAATGGAACGGGCCGAATTGGATACGGCCGCCGGATCCCTTGGCGAGGCGGCGGATTGGCTGGCGGCCTGCCGGCAGCTACGTAACGAATGGCTATTCCGCATTGCCTGGCGGGACCTGACCGATCAGGCGGACCTGGACGAAACGCTGACGTCGTTGTCCGATCTGGCCGACGTCTGTCTCGAGGCGGCGCTGACCCGGGCGGAAACCGAACTGGCCGAGCGGCATGGCCGCCTGCTCGACGACCAGAGCCGGCCGCAACGGCTGATCGTGCTCGGCATGGGCAAGCTCGGCGGCCGCGAACTCAACTTTTCCTCCGACATCGACCTGATCTTTGCCCATCGCGGCGCGGGCGAGACCGATGGTGATCGGCCGCTGGACACCGCCGAGTACTTCAAGCGGGTCGCCCGCCGGTTGGTCCAGCTACTGGCCGAGCAGACTGCCGATGGCTTCGTGTACCGCGTCGATACCCGGCTGCGACCGTTCGGCGACAGCGGGGCCCTGGTGGCCAGCCTGCCGGCGCTGGAGCAGTACTACCAGACCCACGGGCGCGAATGGGAGCGCTACGCCTGGATCAAGGCGCGCCCGGTGGCCGGTGACATGGCGGGCGGCAAGCAGGTGATCGACATGCTGCGGCCGTTCGTCTACCGGCGGTATCTCGATTACAGCGCGTTCGAATCGATCCGCGACATGAAGGCCCTGATCAAGCGTCAGGTCGCCCAGCGGGGCATGGAAGACAACATCAAGCTGGGCAGCGGCGGCATCCGCGAAATCGAGTTTATTGCCCAGGCCTTCCAGCTGATCCGTGGCGGTCACGAGCCGGCGCTGCAGGATGCCCGCCTGCTTCCTACCCTGGCGCGGTTGGGCGAGCAGGGCCACATCCCCGCACGCGTGGCCCGGGATATGTCGGAGGCCTACCGTTTTCTGCGCCGCCTGGAGAATCGTCTGCAGGCATGGGCCGATCAGCAGACTCATGATCTGCCGAGCGACGATGACCGGCGTCAGCGCCTGGCCGTGTCGATGGGGTTCGACGACTGGGCGGCGCTTTCGCAGGCGGTGACGGACTGGCGGCGGCGGGTGCACGACGCATTCGAGCAGGTGTTCGTGTCGCCCCAGACGGAAGAATCCGGCGACGATGCCGACGACGACATCCTGGCCCTGTGGGAGGGCGACATGGACGCCGGCGCTGCCGCCGAACTGCTGGCGACTTACGGCATCGATGACGCCGAGCCGGTACTGGCGGCAGTGACGCGCCTGCGCGACGACAGTCTCTACCGCGCCCTGGCTGATCGTGGTCAGCGCTGGATGACGCGGCTGCTGCCGCTGCTGTTCGGGGCGGCGGCGGCTACCCCGGAGCCGTCACTGGCCATGCAGCGGTCGCTGCAGGTAATGGAGGCGGTCACCGGCCGCACCACCTACGTGGCGCTGCTGGTCGAACACCCCACGGCGCTGTCGCATCTGGTGCGTTTGTGCGCGGCAAGCCCCTGGATAGCCGAACAGATCAAGGCCCAGCCGGTGCTGCTCGATAGCCTGCTGGACCCGCGTGTGCTCTACCGGCCGCCGCGCAAGGAAGAACTCTCCGCCGCGCTGGCCGAGGAACTGGCGCCCGTGCCCGAGGCCGATCTGGAAAACCGCATGGACCTGCTGCGGCGATTCCGCCAGCGGGCCCTGTTGCGGGTGGCCGCGGCCGATGTCAGCGACGCCATGCCGCTGATGATCGTCAGCGATCATCTCACCGAACTGGCCGAGGTGATTCTGGCCGCAGCGCTGGATATGGCCTGGTCGCAGATGATTGCACGCTACGGCCGGCCGGTAATCGTCGGCGGTGATCGCGATGGAGAGCTGGCGCGTTTCGCGGTGATCGGCTACGGCAAGCTGGGCGGCATCGAACTCGGGTACGGCTCCGATCTTGATCTGGTATTCGTCCACGACAGTCCCGGGGAGCAGGAAACCGACGGCGACCGGCGCAACCTGACCCATCAGGCCTTCTTCCTGCGGCTGGCCCAGCGGTTGATTCACGTGCTCAACACCCAGACCGGCGCCGGGCGGGCCTACGAGGTGGACATGCGTCTGCGCCCCAGCGGCCAGTCCGGTCTGCTGGTCGGGCATATCGATGCCTTTGCCGCCTACCAGCACGAGCAGGCGTGGACCTGGGAGCATCAGGCGCTGGTGCGGTCGCGCCCCGTGGCTGGCGACGAATCGCTGGGTGAGGCCTTTCGGGCGGTGCGGGCCGAGGTTCTCGGCGCCCCGCGCGATCTCGACAAGCTGCGTCGGGAGGTCGCCGGCATGCGCCGCAAGATGCGCGAGAATCTTACCCGGCGCGAGCCCGGCAAGCTCGACCTCAAGCAGATGCCGGGCGGGCTAGTGGATATCGAGTTTCTCGCCCAGTTCGCGGTGCTGCGCCATGCCTGCGATTGCCCGCCATTGCTGCGCTTTTCCGACACCATCCGGATTCTGGAAACGCTGGAATCCGCGCAGTTGCTGGATTACGACACCACCAAGCAGCTTACCGACGCCTACCGTGCCTACCGGATGCGCGTGCACGCCGGGGCGCTGCAGCAGTCACGGGCGATGATCGGGGAGACGGCGCTGCAGGGCGAGCGCGATGCCGTGCGTGCCGCCTGGCAGGCCTGGATCGGCGAGGCCGAGGATCAGCCGGAATCCGGTCCCGACGTCGCGCCCAAATCCAGCCCGTAGGCGTCACGCAGCCTGGCTTCGAACCGCGCCCAGTACAGCCGGATGCGGTTGCGGGCCATGAAAGCCAAGTGGTTGCGGATGGGGATGTAGTCGCGATTGCCGATGTCGTCGATCATCAGCAGGTCCCCCCCGCCGTCCGCGCGCCGGCGGAACACCAGATTGCGCGGCGCGATTTCCTGCGAGATAACCCGGTTGTCGATCAGGAAGCGGCGTAGTTCGTCCAGCGCGGATCGGAGGTCGGCGTTACTGACGGCGTCGTCGGTATCAGGGTTCAGGTAATGCTCCAGCGTCCGCGACACCGACCCGTCGTGGTCTCGAATCAACTCGAACACGTAGCCACGGCCCAGGTTGGTGTCGATCTCCCCGAGCAAACGGGACAGCAGACGCCAGTCCGCGCCGTTCCGTTCCAGCACGCGGTAGGCAGTCTGTTCGCGCTTCCGGTCCTTGGGATCGGGCCGGTGATAGACCTTGATGCAGGCGCTGGGATCCCGCGGGTGAACGTAGCAGGCCCGATGATGGCCGCGGGCCACCAGCAGATCGGGCGTCAGCGTGACCGGGTCGGCGCTCGGGCCTGCCCTTGTCGAGGTCCGGTTGTCGCCCGTGCTCTGATCCATGCGGCGATTATCCCACAGCGCCGGCACGGACGGCCGGGCCGGGGACAGCGTTGGCGCCGAGCGGTACAATTCGCGGCTATCGGTTCTTTCGCGGCCCGGTAATTGCGGTCGCGCTCACCAACGGGTTTCGAACATGCTAGTAGTCACCGGCGGCGCCGGCTTCATCGGCAGCAATCTGGTGGCCGGCCTGAATGAGCGTGGTCGTGGCGACATCGCGGTAGTGGATGACCTGCGCGACGGCCGCAAATCCCTGAATCTGGCCGATCTCGACTTTGCGGATTACTTCGAATTCGACGATTTCGAGGCCCGGCTGCTGGCCGGCGAGGACCTTGGTATCGAGGCGATATTCCACCAGGGCGCCTGCTCCGACACCACCGAGTGGGATGGCCGTTACGTGATGGCCAACAACTACCGCTATTCGGTCAATCTGCTGGACTACTGCCAGGCGCGGGGCATTCCGTTCATCTACGCCTCCTCGGCCTCGGTCTACGGCGCCGGCCCGACATTCACGGAAGACCGCGCCCACGAACGCCCCCTGAACATGTACGCGTTTTCCAAGTTCGCCTTCGATCAGCACGTACGCAGCCGGCAGGGGGCGTTCAAGAGCCAGGTGGCCGGCCTGCGCTACTTCAACGTCTACGGCCCCCGCGAGCAGCACAAGGGCAAGATGGCCAGTGTCGCCTGGCACTTCAACAACCAGATTGCCGCCGACGGCGAATGCCGCCTGTTCGCCGGGTCGGATGGTTACGGCGACGGCGAGCAGCGGCGTGATTTCGTCTACGTCGGGGACTGCGTGGCGGTGAATCTCTGGCTATGGGACTCCGGCACGGCCGGCATTTACAACTGCGGCACCGGCCGTTGCCAGCCCTTCAACGACGTGGCCGATGCGGTGATCGCCTGGCGGGGTGCGGGTGAGAAGCGCTACATCCCCTTTCCGGACGAACTCAAGGGCCGTTACCAGAGCTTCACCGAAGCCGACCTGACCGCCCTGCGTGCGGCTGGTTATCCGCATGAATTCGCCACAGTGGAGCAGGGGGTGCCGCGGTATCTGGACTGGTTGGCGGCGCGGGAGACCTGAAATGACCGCGGATGGTTTGGCTACGCTGATGCCACACCCGGAATACGTCCGCGGTGATCCGGAGGCCCTGGTGCATCTCGATTGGTATATCGAGTGGCGGGGCTGTCCTGAACTGTCCCCCAGGGGCTGAGCGGGAAATATATGCCGTCAGCGCGCCGGATTCTGGTGGTGGGCCCCTCGTGGGTCGGCGACATGGTGATGGCCCAGAGTCTGCTGAAGACGCTGCACGAGCATGATCCGGCCGTCGTGATCGACGTGCTGGCCCCCGGCTGGAGCCTGCCGATCATCGAGCGCATGCCCGAGGCGCACCAGGGCTTCGATCTGCCCACCGGCCACGGCGAGCTGGGCTGGGGTAAGCGCCGGCGCGTGGCCGAGCGGCTGAAAACGATCGGCTATGACCAGGCCATCGTGCTGCCGCGGACGCTCAAATCCGCGCTGGTGCCGTGGTTTGCGGGCATCCCGCGGCGCACCGGATATCTGGGTGAATCCCGTTTCGGGTTGATTAACGACCGACGGCCCTTTAACGCCGAGCGCCTGCCCCAGACGGTGCAGCGCTATGTGGCGCTGGGTCTGCCGCCGGACGCCGCCCAGCCGCCGCCCGTGTCCCATCCGACCCTGACCGTGGACCGCGAACGTCAGGCGATTCTGATCGATGAACTGGGTCTGAATCGCGACGAGCGCTTCGTGGCCTTCATGCCCGGCGCGGAATACGGACCCGCCAAGCAGTGGCCGGTGGCGCATTACGCCGCGCTGGCCCGGGCGCTGGGGCGGCGCGGGCAGCGGGTGCTGATCTTCGGTTCGCCCAAGGATGCCGAGGTGGGCAGCGCCATCGTTGGCGCGGCCGGTGATGCGGCGGTCAATCTGTGTGGTCGGACGCAGCTTGCCGACGTCATCGACCTGCTGGCCCTTTGCGATACCGCCGTGACCAACGATTCCGGGCTGATGCACGTGGCCGCCGCGGTGGGCACGCCGCTGGTCGCCATTTACGGCTCATCCACGCCCGGGTTCACGCCGCCATTATCCGATGCCGCCCGGATTCTGCACCTGGGCCTGGCCTGCAGCCCCTGTTTCGAGCGGCGCTGCCCGCTGGGCCATACCCAGTGCCTGACACGTATCGGCGTGGCGGATGTGCTGGCCTGCCTGCCCGCCTGACAGACCCCGTCGGCTGGCACCGATCCCAACCTCGCGCGTTAATGCTGGCCGGTAGCTAGCCGCCTGTGGTGAAATAGCGGACTTTTGGCGCCGGGCGGCGGCGCAATACGGGACGGAGAACGGCATGGCGACGATGGCGGACCGCGACGGTCTGATCTGGCTGGATGGTGAAATGGTGCCCTGGCGCGAGGCCAAGGTGCACGTGCTCACCCATACGCTGCATTACGGCATGGGCGTTTTCGAGGGTGTTCGCGCTTATGCCACCGATCGCGGCCCGGCCATCTTCCGGCTGGAAGATCACACCGGGCGGCTGTTCCGTTCCGCCAAGATCCTGAACATGCCGATGCCGTTCGACGCGGACACGCTCAACGCCGCCCAGAAACAGGTGGTGCGGGAAAACAGTCTGGACTCGGCCTACATCCGTCCCATGTGCTTCTACGGGTCGGAAGGCATGGGCCTGCATGCGGACGGCCTGAAGGCGCATGTGATGGTGGCGGCCTGGACCTGGGGCAGTTACCTGGGCGAGGACAACATGGTCAACGGCATCCGCGTGAAGACTTCGTCCTTCACCCGGCATCATGTCAACTCGGCCATGTGCAAGGCCAAGGCCAACGGCCACTATTTCAACTCGATGCTGGCGGTCAACGAAGTCTCGGCCGACGGCTACGACGAAGCCCTGCTGCTCGACGCCGACGGCTACGTAGCCGAAGGCAGCGGCGAGAACGTGTTCATCGTGAGCAACGGGGAACTGATCACCCCCGATCTGCGCTCGGCGCTGGACGGTATCACCCGCCGCACGATCATGACCTACGCCCACGAAATGGGCATTCCGATCCGCGAAAAGCGCATGACGCGGGATGAAATCTACGTGGCCGACGAAGCCTTCTTCACCGGCACCGCGGCCGAGGTCATGCCCATTCGCGAGCTGGACAACCGGTCGATCGGCAACGGCAGGCGTGGGCCGATGACCGAGCAGCTGCAGAGCCGCTATTTCGATCAGGTGATGGGCCGGCGTGACGATCACGCCGAGTGGCTGGCCTTCGTCTGAGCTAGCCGGGCGGATCTTTTGGCGCGTCGCGATAGGGGTCAACCCCCTCACGCTTGTAGCGCTGGTGAAGCCAGAAATACTGCGCCGGCGCTTCGCGTACCGCCGCTTCGATCATGTCGTTCAGCCGTTGGGCATCGGCCTCGTCGTCGCCGCTGGGGAAGCCCTCCAGCGGCGGCTGCACCAGCAGGCGATAGCCGCGGTTATCAGCTCGCCGCAGGGTAAAGAAGGGCACCACCACGGCGTTGCCCCGGGCCACGAGGCGTCCGGTGGCCAGACTGGTACGGGCTGGCTGGCCGAAAAACGTCAGATCCGCGCTGAACTGATTGCTGGCTTTCTGATCGGCCGCGTACCAGACCGCATCGCCGCGCTTGAGCGCCCGTAGCAGCCCACGCACGTCGCTGTCCGGAATGCTGGCCCCGCCGATATGATGCTCCCGGCGCTTGCGCATCACCGTGTCCACCACGGCGTTGTGCGGCGGCCGGTACATGGCGGTGGTGCGAATCCCGAGCCGTTTCAAATACAGCTGCGCCATGCGCACGCCCAGTTCCAGCGAGGTGAAGTGGGCGGACAGCAGCAGCATGCCCTGACCGCGCGCGGCGGCTGCCTCCAGGTGCTGCAGGCCTTCCATATCGGTCAGCCGTTCGATCTTGCCCGCCGGTGCCCACCAGCAGATCAGCGTTTCCATCGCGCCCATGCCCACGGAACGGAAATGGTCGCGCAGCATTCGCCGGCGGGTATCGGCATCCAGTTCCGGAAAACTCATCGCCAGGTTGGTGGCCGCCACGTGCCGGCGGTAGGGCACGATCCACCAGGCCAGATCGCCCAGCCGCCGGCCCAGCCACATCTGCAGCCGGTAGGGCAGCCAGCCCAGCAGGCAGCCCAGCCCCATGCCGAACCAGGTCGGCCAGTGGCGGAGGGCGAACAGTGATCCTTGATGTTTCATCGAGTTGCCTGCCAACAGCGGGCGCGTCGCGGTGCGAGCGATTACAATGCGCCTCGACCGGACGGATTCGTGACAGCGTCCGTCCGGCAGCATATCCGGGCGGCTATGATGCGGGATTCGCCGCCACGCGCAACCCTCAACCACGCGACAGGCATGCAGATAATTCCCAGTTTCGAGCCGGCCCGGGTGCTGGTGATCGGCGACATCATGCTCGACCGCTACTGGCACGGCGATACCGGTCGGATCTCGCCGGAGGCGCCGGTGCCGGTGGTGCGCATCGCGCGCGAGGAAGCCCGCCTGGGCGGGGCCGCCAACGTCGCATTGAACCTGGCCGCGGTGGGCGCGCAGGTGAACCTGATCGGCGTGGTGGGCGACGACGAACCCGGGCAGCGTGTCGAACGAATGCTGGTGGACGCCGGCGTGCAGACCAGTCTGGTGGTCAGCGGCGCCTGTCCCACCATCGCCAAGCTGCGGGTGGTCAGCCGCAATCAGCAGCTCATCCGGCTGGATTTCGAGGAAAGCTTCGCGGAGCAGGCGGCCGCCGACATCGACGAACTGGGCACGCGCTACGAGCAGGCGCTGGCCGACTGGGACGTGGTGATCTGTTCCGACTATGGCAAGGGCACGCTGGCCCGGGTGGGTGAACTGATTGCCGCGGCGCGCGCGGCCGGCAAGCCGGTGCTGGTCGACCCCAAGGGCACCGACTGGGCCCGCTATCGTCAGGCCACGCTGATTACGCCGAATCTGGCCGAGCTGTCCGCGGTGACCGGCGAGCCATCGTCCGACGAGGACCTGGCTGCCCGCGCGGCCGCGCTGCGCGAATCGCTGGCGCTGGAGGCGTTGCTGGTCACCCGTAGCGAGCGGGGCATGACGCTGTTCCACGGGGACGGCGATACCCATCTGCCGGCCCTGGCTCGCGAGGTGTTCGATGTCACCGGCGCGGGGGATACCGTGATCGCGCTGCTCGGTGCGGGTCTGGGGGCCGGTCTGGCCCTGCCCGATGCCGCCAATCTGGCCAATCTGGGAGCCGGGGTCGTGGTGGGCAAGCTGGGCACGGCCACGGTCAGCCGGGCCGAACTGCGCCGGGCCGCCCGCACGCGACACGCGGACGAGGACACTGGCGTACTCGACGCGGGGCAGCTGCAGCAGCGGGTGGAGGAAGCCCGCGCCCACGGCGAACGGGTGGTGATGACCAACGGCTGTTTCGATCTGCTGCACCCGGGGCACGTGCGCTACCTGGAGGCCGCCCGCGAACTGGGTGACTGGCTGGTGGTGGCGGTGAACGACGACGCTTCTGTACAGCGCCTCAAGGGCGAGGGCCGCCCGATCAACACCCTGGCCGATCGCATGGAAGTGCTGCGCGGTCTGGGTGCGGTGGACTGGGTGACTTCGTTTTCCGAGGACACCCCGGCGGCATTGATCGAGCGCGTACTGCCGGATGTGCTGGTCAAGGGGGGCGATTACCGCCCCGAGGACATCGCCGGCGCCGATGCCGTGCTGGCCGCCGGCGGGGAAGTGCGTGTGCTGGAATTCGTCGAGGGCCATTCCACCTCCGGCATCGTCGAGCGCGTGGCCCGGGGCGGATGACGGCGGGCGCCCGGACATGATCTGGCGCCACGTCTACAGTCTGCTGCTGATTCTGCTGCTGCCGCTGGTGCTGGCCGGCTTCGCCTGGCGCGGCCTGCGCGAGCCCGGGTATCGGCGCGGCTGGGGTCAGCGGCTGGGGTTCGGCCGTCCGGCGGCCACCGGTGCCATCTGGGTGCATGCGGCGTCGGTCGGCGAAGTCCAGGTGGCCGCCGGCCTGGTGCGGGGCCTGGCCGAGCGGCATCCCGAGCTGCCGCGTCTGGTCACCACCTTCACCCCCTCCGGCCGCGCCCGGGCCCGGCAGGTGCTGGGCGATATTGCCGAGGTGCGGTTCCTGCCTTTCGACCTGCCCGGCGCCATGCGGCGGTTTGTGGTACGCCACCGGCCGCGGCTGGCAATCGTGGTGGAAACCGAACTCTGGCCCAACATGCTGGCCGTCTGCCGCGCGAACGGCGTGCCGGTGATGCTGGCCAATGCCCGTCTGGGTGACCGCTCGGTCCGGCGTTACCGGCGATGGCCGCTACGCGCTCTGATGGCGGAAACGGTCACTGCGATCGATCGCGTGGCGGCAGCCAGCGAGACCGACGCCGACCGATTTGCAGAACTGGGCATACCGGTGGACCGCATCCATACCACCGGCAATCTGAAATTCGATCTGCCCCTGCCGGACGACGTTCTCGCCCGGGGGCAGGCCCTGCGCGAACGCTGGCAGGCCGAGGCCCGGCCGGTCTGGGTGGCGGCGAGCACCCATGCCGGCGAGGAAGCGCTCGTGCTGGAAGCGCACGCGATCCTGCGGCAGTCTCTGCCGGATTCACTGCTGATTCTGGTGCCGCGCCATGCGCCGCGCTTCGAGGCCGTGGCCGAGCTGGTGCAGGAGCGGAGCCTGGGCTATGCCCGCCACAGCCGCGGCGAGGCGGTGCACCCGGATACCGCGGTGGTGCTGGGCGATACGCTGGGCGAGCTACCGCATTTCTACGCGGCGGCTGACCTGGCATTCGTCGGCGGCAGTCTGGTGCCCGGCATCGGCGGGCATAATCTGCTGGAGCCGGCGGCGTTGCGCCTGCCGATGATGACCGGGCCGCACCTGGGTGGCTGGCAGATGGTGGCCGAGTGGCTGATCGAGGCCGGTGCGCTTTGTCCGGTGACGGACGCGGCGTCGCTGGCCGCCGCCGCGGCCGAGGCGCTGGCAGATCCGGCCGGCCGCCGGCAGGCAGGTCTGGCAGCCGAGCGGGTCGTCGAGGACCATCGGGGCGCGCTGGCGCGAACGCTGCGCGAGGTGCCCGACTTGCTGACTGGCAACAGGGTAAACCCGCCCTAACGGGTGGCAGGCAGGCGCCGGCCGCCGCCTATGCTGGCGGACGGTGCCACGAGCTGTTTCATGGAACTGGAGAGTTGTTGATGTCGGATTACCACGCCCCCTTGCGGGACATGCTGTTCGTGATGACCCATCTGGCCGATGCGGCCTCGCTGGCCGAACTGCCCGGCTACGAGGAGGCCACGCCGGACCTGCTGAGTTCGGTGCTGGACGAGGCCGGCCGCTTCGGCAGCGAGCGCCTGGCGCCGCTCAACCAGACCGGTGACCGCGATGGCGCCCGCTGGACGCCCGAGGGCGTGCTGTCGTCGCCCGGCTTCGCGGATGCCTACGCCGATTTCGTGGCCGGCGGCTGGAACGGGCTGACCGCCACCCCGGATTCCGGCGGCATGGGGCTGCCCACGCTGATGGGCAGCGCTACGCACGAAATCTGGAATGCCGCCAACATGGCCTTCGCGCTGTGCCCGCTGCTCAGTGCCAGCGCGATCAAGCTGCTGGAGAATCACGGCGACGAAGCGCTCACCGCCGCCTATCTGGAGAAGATGGTCAGCGGCGAATGGACCGGCACCATGGACCTGACCGAACCGCAGTCCGGCTCCGACCTGGCCACCATCCGCACCCGCGCGGAACCGGCCGGCGACGGCAGCTATCGGCTATTCGGCCAGAAGATCTACATCACCTGGGGCGAGCACGACATGGCCGCCAACACCATTCATCTGGTGCTGGCGCGGCTGCCGGATGCACCCACCGGGGTGAAGGGCATTTCCCTGTTCCTGGTGCCGCGGTATCTGCTGGACGACAACGGCGAACCGGGCACCACCAACGATATGCGCGCGGCCTCCATCGAGCACAAGCTGGGTATTCACGGCAGCCCCACCTGCACCATGGTCTATGGCGAGGCCGATGGCGCCGTGGGCTATCTGGTCGGTCCGGAAAACCAGGGTCTGCGCTGCATGTTCACGATGATGAACGCGGCCCGCCACAAGATGGGCGTTCAGGCGCTGGGCCTGTCCGATCGCGCCTACCAGCGGGCCCGGGCCTACGCGTTCGACCGCGTGCAGGGCCGGCCGGCGGACCCGGACGCCCCGGCCAGCGCGCCCATTGCCCACCATGCCGATGTGCGCCGCATGCTGCTGCTGATGAAAAGCCAGATCGACGCCATGCGGGCCCTCTGCTACGTGACCGCCGCGGACATGGACCGGGCCGGCCGCGCGCCGGAGACCGAGGACCGCCGCCGCCATCAGGCGCGCGTGGATCTGTTGATACCCGTGGTCAAGGCCTGGTGCACGGAAGCGGCCATCGAGATCACCTCGCTGGGCGTGCAGGTGCACGGCGGCATGGGTTATGTCGAGGAAACCGGCGCCGCCCAGTACTACCGCGACGCCCGCATCATCCCGATCTACGAAGGCACCAACGGCATCCAGGCGATCGACCTGGTCGGCCGAAAGCTCCTGCGCGACCAGGGCGAGGCGATGCGGGCGCTGCTTGCCGACATGAGCGCCACTCGCGACGAGCTGGCGGCGCATGCCGAACTGGGCACGATTCGCACGGCGCTGTCGGAGGGCATCGACGCACTTGGCACCGCCACCGAGTCATTGCTGGAAGCCGGCAAGCTGTCCGGGGAACAGGCCACCGCCAACGCCTTCGATTATCTGATGCTGGTGGGCACCGTCACCGGTGGCTGGCTGCTGGCCCGGCAGGCAATGGTGGCCAGCGATGCCCTTGATAAGGCCGGCGACGATCGGCCGTTCTACGAACAGAAAGTGGCAACCGCCACCTTCTATGCCGCCCAGATCATGCCGCGGCTGCACGCCCATGCCCGGGTCGTGGCCAACGGCTTCGAACCGGTACTGTCGGTGTCGCCGGCGATGCTGGCGGCGGGCTGAGTCACGGGCGGCAACACAATAATCAACGGAGGAGAGATCGCGATGAGACAGGACATCGAATTCAACACGGAAGACGGCGTCACCCTGCGGGGCTGGTGGTATCCGGGTAACGGCGACGGCGCCACGGTGGTGATGGCCCACGGCTTTTCCGCCACCAAGGAAATGTATCTCGACGGCTTCGCCGAAGTATTCGCCGAGGCCGGCCTCAACGTGCTGGTATACGACAACCGCTGTCTGGGTGAATCCGGCGGCGAACCGCGCGGCGAGATCGACCCCTGGATGCAGGTCCGGGACTATCGCGACGCCATTACCTGGGTCAGCCAGCGCGACGACGTCAACGCCGAACGCATCGGCATCTGGGGCTCCAGCTATAGCGGCGGCCACGTGCTGATGGTGGCGGCCATGGACCGGCGGGTGAAATGCGTGGTGTCACAGGTGCCGCTGGTGCACGGCGGCATCAACGCCTCGCGGCTGGTGCGCGCGGACCTGTTGCGCGAACTGCGCCGCAACTGCGATGCCGACCGCGTGGCCCGCTACAACGGCGAAGCTCCGGCGATGGTGCCGGTGGTGGCCGAGAAGGAAGGCGACCCCTGCGTGCTGCCGACCGCCGATTCCACCGAGTTCTTCCTGCAGATTCCGCCGGAGCGCACCAAGCACTGGCGCAACGAATGCACTATGCGGTCGGTGGACCTGTTTGCGTCGTACGAGCCGGGATTCTACGCCCCGCTGATCAGCCCGACGCCGGTGATGGTCGCCGCGGCGGTTGGCGACGTGCTCACCCCGTTCGACGTGACCGCGTCGGTGTTCGAAAAGATGCTGCAGCCCAAGAAGTTCGTGACGCTGCCGGGCGGCCATTTCGACGCCTACGTTGACGAGGCCTTCGCCATCTCCGCGCCGCAGCAACGCGACTGGTTCCGGGCGCATCTGGCGGCCTGATCGGCCAATCGGGAGAGTGAAATGGTGGGCGGTGCAAGGTTCGAACTTGCGACCCCTGCCGTGTGAAGGCAGTGCTCTACCGCTGAGCTAACCGCCCGATCGGGCGCGCAATATACGATGCGCTCGGATGAGCGTCAACGCGCGGGCGCATACCTGCGGCCGCGGTTGGCGTATTGCGTGCAAACCTGACGGGACATTGCCCATGCTCTTGCAAGAACGCGTGACCGTGCCGAGGTCGGTTGCCGACTGCTTTCGGTATCTGGTGGATTTTTCCACCTGCGAACAGTGGGATCCGGGAGTCGAGCGTGCGCGCAAGGTGACACCCGGGGCGGCCGGGGTGGGCACGCGCTTCGATCTGACGCTGGCGTTTGCCGGGCGGTCGGTGCCGATGACGTATGAATTGTCCGAGATCGTGACCGATCGCCGGCTGGTGCTGAGCGGCCGGGGTGACGGATTTCGCGTCACCGACACGATCGAACTGGCGGCTCATGGCGGCGGGACCGTTATCGATTACCGCTCGGCGATTCACTTTCTCGGCCCCGGTCGCCATATCGCGCGTTGGCTGCGTCCCTGGTTCAACCGCTTGGGTCGCCGGGCTGTGGCGGGCCTCGAGACCGCCCTGTCGCCGGGGCCCGAGCCGTCCGATCACCCGGTGGGCGTGCTCGCGCACCGGACGCTGCTTCCCGCCATGGTGCAGTTCACGCGGCGCGGTTATCGGGCGATGCCGGACAAGGGATTGAGCGATTTCATGGACGGCCGGGTGGTGGTTGTGACCGGCGCGACCGGCGGCCTTGGGTTGGCCGCGGCGCAGGCGCTGGCCCGGCTGGGTGCCAGCGTGACCATCACCGGCCGGGATGCCGAACGGCTGGCGGCAGCCCGCCGGACGATTGCGGACTTTTCCGGCACCGAGGCGGACACGATCCGGACGTATCAGGCGGACATGCTGTCGCTGACCCAGGTGCGCGACCTGGCCGAGTGCTTGCGGCGTGATCTGCCGTCAATCGATGTATTGATCAACAACGCCGGGGCGCTGTTCGCCGAGCGGGTGCTCACCGAGGACGGTATCGAGCGCAGCATGGCGATCAATCTGGTATCACCGTTCGTGCTTACCGACGCGCTGGCGCCGGCGCTCGGGCAGACCGGGGCACGGGTAGTGAATGTGGCCAGCGGCGGGATGTACACCCAGGCACTGGCGCTGGATGACATGAATTTCGATCATGGCGAGTTCGATGGCGCGAAGGCGTACGCCCGCGCCAAGCGGGGCCTGGTGGCGCTGACCGAGCACTGGGCGCAGTCCCCCGAGTTTGACGGGGTGAATATTCACGCCATGCATCCCGGCTGGGCGGCGACGCCGGGGGTGGCGAAGTCGCTGCCGGCGTTCAACCGTCGGCTTCAGGGGCGCCTGCGCGACGCCCGCATGGGCGCCGACACCATGGTCTGGCTGGCCAGCAGTCCGCGGGTGGCAGGGCGCTCTGGCGAGTTCTGGTTCGACCGTCAGCCTCGTCCCAAAGCGATTCTGCCCGGCACCGCCGTGACGCAGCCGCAACGCGATCAACTGCTGGCCTGGCTAGAGCGGGCGGCAGCATGAGCGACGACAAGCGCGATCAGCGCAGCCGCCGGCGCAAGCTGTTCGGCGCCGGGCTACGCACGCTGGGGCGGGGCGCCCGGCGGGTGCTGCCGGGCTATGACCGGGCCCAGTACTGGACCCAGAGCGGGCTGGACTGGTTTGACACCCTGGGCAATCTCAAGGGGGCGGCGATGAAGCTGGGACAGGTGGCCGCCCAGTATCAGGACCTGCTGCCGCCGGAGTTGACCGAGCAGCTGGCCCGCCTGCAGCGCGATGCCCAGCCACGCCCGTTCGAGCAGATGCGTACGGTGCTGGATGCCGCCTGGGGGCCGGATCAATGGGCACAGGTGGATTCGATCGATGAGACCGCGATGGCGGCGGCCTCCATCGGGCAGGTGCATCGCGCGCGATTGGCGGACGGCCGCGCGGCGGTGGTCAAGATCCGCTATCCGGAAGTGGCCGGCTCGGTGGATGCCGACGTGGCCAATCTGGGCCGTCTGCTGCGCTGGTCGCGGCTGCTGCCGATCGACGCCTCGCGCCTGGACGAGGTGCTGGCCGAGGTCCGGGATCGCCTGGCGGAGGAAACCGATTACCGCATCGAACGCGACAACCTGGTGGCGATGCGTGCGCTGGATCTGCCGGGCTTTGTTCTGCCGGCCCCCGTGGACGCGCTCAGCGGCGAGTCGGTACTGGTCATGGAAGAGGTCGTGGCGGAGCGGCTGGACGGTCTACGCGAGGCCGATCAGGCCGCGCGCGACCGGGTGGGTGAGGCGCTGGTGGCCAACCTGGCGCGTCAGGTCTTTACCCACGGGCTGCTGCATGCCGACCCGCACCCCGGCAACTACGGACTGACGGCGGATGGCCGGGTGGCCGTGTACGACTTCGGCTGCGTCAAGCGGGTGGCGCCGGCCGAGGCAGAAGGCATGCGGCGGGTGCTGGCGGCGAGCCTGGCACACGACTGGGCCGGCGTGCATGCCGGGCTGGCGGATCTAGGCATCGTCAACCCCGCGGCGTTTGCTGATGAGTCCGACGTGTTTGCTGACATCTACCAGCGGCATCATCATGCCGCGATCGATGCGGTCAAGGCCGAACCGTTCTACGACTTCACCGAGGGCAGCGTGATCACGCGTCTGCGCGCCGAGGTCCGGGCCGATCTACGGCACTGGCGGCGTTTCCGGCCGGCGCCGGAGCTGGTGTTCGTGATGCGCACACTCAGCGGCATGTACTGGCTGCTGCGTGGCATCGAGGCTCGGGTGCCGCTCTACGACATGCTGGAAGCGGTGGCCGACGGGCGTGAGGACGAGATCTAGCGGCTGAACGCTCGCCGCCACACTCCGTCGCCCCACTGGTAGATCGCCAGGGCGGTAACGATCAGCGCCGCCCCGAGGAGGGCGTGCCGGGTGAGCGGTTCGCCGGCCACCAGCCAGCCGATGGTCAGCGCGGTGGGCGGGGTCATCAGCGGGATCAGGGCCACGGTAGCGACCGGCAACCGTGCCAGCAGGTGGAAATACAGCATGAAGCCCAGCACCGAGCCGAACACGCTCAGATAGGCGATGGCGCCCAGCGTGCGCGGGGCTGCCTCGCTCGGCAGCTGTCCATCAGTGACGGCCCACACCAGGGTGAATCCGATGGCGGTAATCCATAGCGCGCCGCCGACCTGGGACAGCGGATGCATCACCACACTGTGGCGTTTCACCAGCACGCTGCTCAGCGCATAGAAGGTGGTGGCGACGACGAGCGCGGCAATGGCCGGTGCGGCGTCGGCGTTGATCGCCATCTCGCCGCGGTAGAGGATGGCGAGGCCGGCCATCGCGGCAAGCAGTGCGCCGACCCGCAACGGGGTCAGCGTGCGCTCACCCAGCATCAGGGCACCGAACAGGCCCGCAAACAGTGGCGCCACGCCGAAGACCACCGCGATCAGCCCCGAGGGCAGGAACTGCGCCGCCCAGTAGAGCAGCCCCATGGCGCCGAAAAAGCCCAGCGCGCCCGAGGCATACATCCGGCAGGCGGCGGCAGAGTAGTCGCGGGTCAGGCCAAAGGCACGGATCAGGAGCGAGGCCAGCAGGGCGCCGGCCACCATGCGCAGCGCCACGCCTTCGAGAAAGGTCACGCCGCCGCCACTGCTCCATTTCACCGCCAGCGGCGTGGTGGACCACACCAGCACGACGATGGCAAAGGCGGCAGGCACGGGCATGGCAACTCGCTGGTCGGCGCGGACTGAACGGCTCGGCGCAAGGCCGATCCGCGGGTGCGCGATGATAGACTACGCGGCGGCCGGCCACCCGCCGGCATGACTGGTTCAAGCGAGCGATTTCATGCAATTCATTGATCTCCAGGCCCAGTACCGCCGGATTCAGGCGGACGTGGATGCGCGCATGCGCGCCGTGCTCGAGCACGGTCAGTACGTCATGGGGCCGGAGATCGAGGCCCTGGAAGCGCGCCTGGCCGACTACGTGGGCGTGCCGCACTGCGTGGCGATGTCCAGCGGTACCGACGCGCTGCTGGTGGCCATGATGGCGCTGGATATCGGGCCGGGCGATGAAGTGATCACCACGCCGTTCACGTTCATTGCCACCGGGGAAATGATCGCCCTGCTGGGGGCGAAGCCAGTGTTCGTGGATATCGACCCGGTCACCTACAACCTCGATCCGGGGCTGGTGGAAGCCGCGATCACGCCGCGAACCCGGGCGATCGTGCCGGTGAGTCTCTATGGCCAGTGCGCCGACATGGAGGCGTTCACCCGCATTGGCGAGAAACACGGGCTGCCGGTAATCGAGGACGGCGCCCAGAGCTTCGGCGCCACCCGCCATGGCCGGCGTTCCTGCGGCTTGTCGAGCCTCTCGGCCACGTCGTTCTTCCCGGCCAAACCCCTGGGCTGCTATGGCGACGGCGGGGCGGCGTTCACCACTGACCCCGATCTCGACCGGCGCATGCGGGAATTGCGCAATCACGGGCAGGACCGCCGTTATCACCATCCGCGTCTGGGTATCAACGGCCGGCTGGATACGCTACAGGCGGCGGTGCTGCTGGCGAAGATGGAAATCTTCGAGGATGAAGTGCAGGTTCGGGGGCAGCTCGGGGCCCGCTACTCGGCGGCACTGGCCGGTCTGGTGCAGACGCCGCATCTTGCCGAGGGCAACACCAGCGTCTACGCGCAGTACACGGTCCAGGTCGATCAGCGTGACGCGGTGCAGGCGCGATTGAAGGACGCCAGTGTGCCCACCGCCGTGCATTATCCGGTCCCCCTCAACCAGCAGCCGGCGCTGTACACGGATGATCCGGTGCCGGTGGCCGATGCCGCGGCCGAGCGGGTGATGAGCCTGCCCATGCATCCCTATCTGACCGAAGCGGAGCAGGATGAAGTCGTGGCGGCCCTGAAAGCCGCGCTGACCTAGAGATTCGTCAATTAGTGGTTGTGGCCGAGCGCCATGCCCCCTATAATTTGCGGCCGCTGACGAGACCCGGGGCCATAGCTCAGTTGGGAGAGCGCAACACTGGCAGTGTTGAGGTCGGGGGTTCGAATCCCCCTGGCTCCACCAGTCTCCGGCAGCGATAACGACTCGATACGTCCCCATCGTCTAGAGGCCTAGGACACCGCCCTTTCACGGCGGTAACAGGGGTTCGAATCCCCTTGGGGACGCCAATCGAAGCGATTCCGGCGATTTTCCGCCGCAGCGCCTCCCGAAGTCGGACGCGTCGCGCGACCAAGTTGCGGCAAATCGCCGTCGTCATATCCACGCAACATGTTCTGACTAGCATCCGCTCAAATTCACGCGGATGCCGTAGCCCTCGGCTGCCCGAAATCTCTTCCGGGTTGCTTGTTGGCGAAGGCTTCGCCCTTGAACGGGTGGCCTCTGTTGCGCATCACGATCTTCGGAACCGGATATGTCGGTCTGGTGACCGGCGCCTGTCTTGCGGAAACGGGCAATCACGTTGTTTGCGTCGACATTGACGCAGACCGGGTCGCACAACTGTCGCGCGGCGACGTCCCGATCTATGAACCCGGCCTCGACGCCTTGGTGACGGGTAACGTGAACGCCGGACGTCTGACCTTCACCACCGATGCGGAAGCGGCCGTGGCTCACGGCAGGCTCCAGTTCATTGCGGTCGGCACCCCCTCGGACGAGAGTGGCGCCGCCGACCTTCAGTACGTACGCCAGGTCGCGGACACGATCGGTCGCTACATGACCGAATACAGATTGGTCATCACCAAGTCCACGGTGCCGGTGGGCACGGCCGATGAAGTGCGCGCCACGATTCGCGCCGCGCTCGACGCGCGTGACGTGTCGCCGGAATTCGATGTGGCCTCGAACCCAGAATTCCTGAAAGAGGGGGCCGCGATCGAGGATTTCATGAAGCCTGACCGGGTGGTGATCGGGGTGGACAACGAGCGCGCCGCGGACCACTTGCGCGCGCTGTACGCGCCCTATAACCGCAGCCGTGACCGCTGCATGGTCATGGATATCCGCTCGGCCGAGCTGACCAAGTACGCCGCCAACATCATGCTGGCCGCCAAGGTCAGCATGATGAACGAGCTGGCTCAGATATCCGATCGGGTGGGCGCCGATATCGAGCGGGTACGGACGGCCATCGGGGCGGATCACCGGATTGGTTATCACTTTATTTATCCGGGCTGCGGATTTGGTGGCTCCTGTTTCCCCAAGGACGTGCGGGCGTTGGGCAGCACATCCAAACAGCACGGTTACGAGCCAGCGCTGCTGGACGCGATCGAGGGTGTCAATATGCGCCAGAAGCGGGTGCTATTCGAGCGGCTGCAGGCGCATTTCGGTGATCTCGCGGGCCGGACCATCGGCGTCTGGGGGCTGGCGTTCAAGCCCAATACAGACGACATGCGGGAGGCCCCGAGCCGAACATTGATGGAAGCGCTCTGGGAGGCCGGCGCGTCGGTACGGGCATTCGATCCGGAAGCCACGGGCGAGGCACGGCGAATCTACGGCGACAGAGCGGATCTGGCCCTGTGCGACAGCGCGCTGGATGCCGCCCGGGATGTCGATGCCCTGGTGGTGGTCACCGAATGGCATATCTTCCGCAGCCCGGATTTCGACGAGCTCAAGACACTTATGGCCCAGCCGGTTATCGTGGATGGGCGCAATATCTACGAGCCGGACTATCTGCGGCGCGAGGGATTTACCTATTACGGCATCGGCCGCGCCGCGGGAAATCCGGCGCCAGTGTGATCCGAGGGCTTGCTTTTCCCGCCACTGGCCTTAATTTGGGCGGGTGACGCGGGAACCCCCGCCCCTGGGTGATAGCAACATGCCGATTTACGAATACGTTTGCGAGTCCTGCGGCGCCGAAATCGAGCGTCTGCAGCGGATGGCGGATGACCCGCTGAAAGATTGCCCTGACTGCGACAAGCCGTCGCTCAAGCGCAAGATCTCGGCCGCCGGGTTCCGGCTTGCCGGCAGCGGCTGGTACGAGACCGACTTCAAGAAGGATGGCAAGCGCAATCTTGCCGGCGCCGAGAACAAGGCCGATAGCGGCAAGTCCGACAGCGGGGGCGACAGCAAGTCCTCGTCTGCCGGCAAGTCCGACAGCACGGCCAAAAGCGACAAGAAAGACAAGAAGACCAGCACCGGCACCGGCACCGGCACCGGCACCGGCTGATGTTGCGCCGGTGGCTGATCGCCGGCCTGCTGGTCTGGCTGCCGCTGGTTGCCACCCTCGTTGTTCTGCAGTTGCTGGTCGGCTTTCTCGACCGGTCACTGCTGCTGGTGCCGCCGGCCTGGCGGCCGGAGGCGCTGCTCGGTTTCGCGATACCGGGATTGGGCATTCTGCTCAGTCTGGTTCTGGTGCTGGCCACCGGGGCGCTTGCGGCCAATCTGTTCGGCCGGCGTCTGGTGAGCTGGGCCGAGTCGCTGCTGGGTCGCGTGCCGCTGGTACGAACCGTTTACTCGGGGGTCAAGCGGCTGGCGGAAACCGTGCTGGGCGATCACGGGTCGTCCTTCCGGCAGGTGCTGATGGTGGAATACCCGCGGCGCGGGATGTGGACCCTGGCGTTTCAGACCGGCAGCCCGGTCGGCGAGGTGCAGGCGAAAACCTCCCAGGAAGTGCTCACCGTGTTCATTCCGACCGCGCCAAACCCCACTTCGGGTTATGTGGTGCTGGTGCCCCGCGAGGACATCATCGAGCTGGACATGTCGGTGGAGGATGGTTTGCGGATGGTGATTTCCCTGGGCGTGGTCACGCCCGAATCCGCCGCTGATGCTGCACCCCCCGGCGGTCCTACGAGCATCGCGCCGTAACGGTCGCGGTGGGCATCCCGGCCCGCTTCATTTAGTATTGCGCGCCTTTGACACTGGCGCGGAGCCCGACACCCCATGCGTTCCCATTACTGCGGCGAAGTCGACGGAAACCTGATCGACGGCGAGGTCACCGTTTGCGGCTGGGTGCACCGACGTCGGGACCACGGCGGCGTGATCTTCATCGATCTGCGCGATCGTGAAGGCCTGCTGCAGCTGGTTTTCGACCCGGACCGGGCGGATCTGTTCGCCGAAGCCGAGCGCCTGCGTCCCGAATTCTGCATTCGCGCCACCGGCCGGGTGCGCCGTCGGCCCGACGGCACCATCAACCCGAAGCTGGCCACCGGCCAGATCGAGGTGCTGGGCACCGACCTGACCGTGCTCAATGCCTCTGAAACGCCGCCGATCCAGCTGGACGATGCCGACGGCGTGGGCGACGAGGCGAGATTGCGTTACCGCTACATCGAACTGCGCAAGCCCCGCATGCAGCGCCATATGCAGATGCGGGCCCAGACCACGCGGGTGCTGCGCCGCTATCTGGACGAGCGCGGTTTCCTGGATCTTGAAACGCCCATCTTGACCAAGGCCACGCCCGAAGGCGCGCGTGACTACCTGGTCCCCAGTCGCACCCACCCGGGCCAGTTCTTCGCGCTGCCGCAGTCGCCGCAACTGTTCAAGCAGCTCCTGATGATGGGCGGCATGGACCGCTATTACCAGATCGCCCGCTGCTTCCGCGACGAGGACCTGCGCGCCGACCGCCAGCCCGAATTCACCCAGGTGGATATCGAGATGTCGTTCGTCGACGAGGCCGACATCATCGACCTCAACGAAGGCATGATCCGCGAGCTGTTCCGGTCGGTGTTGGACGAGGAACTGCCCGAGCCGTTCCCGCGCATGGCCTACGCCGAGGCCATCCGCCGTTTCGGGTCGGACAAACCGGACCTGCGCATCGACCTGGAACTGGTGGACATCGCCGACCTGGTGGCGGATGCCGAATTTAAGGTGTTCTCCGGCCCGGCCAACGATGCCGGTGGCCGCGTGGCAGTGCTGCGGGTGCCGGGCGGTGGCGCGTTGACCCGCAAGCAGATCGACGACTACACCGACTTCGTCGGCCGTTACGGCGCCCGGGGGCTGGCCTACGTCAAGGTCAACGACGCGGCGGCCGGCCGGGATGGCCTGGCCTCGCCGATTCTCAAGTTCCTGTCCGACGAGGCCGTGGCCGGCATCATGAGCCGCACCGACGCCGCCGACGGCGACCTGCTGTTCTTCGGGGCCGACAAGGCCGGCGTGGTCAACGACGCGCTCGGGGCGCTACGGGTACGCCTGGGGCATGACCTGGATCGCGTGGCGGCCGGCTGGAAGCCGTTGTGGGTGGTCGACTGGCCGATGTTCGAGTGGGACGACCGCGAAAAGCGCTGGGCGGCCCTGCATCACCCGTTCACCGCCCCGGTGGGCGACGACGCGGCCACCATGGCCGAGGCCCCCGGCGAGGCGATGTCACGGGCCTACGACCTGGTCCTCAACGGTACCGAAGTCGGCGGCGGTTCCATTCGTATCCACAACCCCGAGGTGCAGAGCCGGGTATTCGAGGTGCTGGGTATCAGCGCCGAAGAGGCAGAGGAGAAATTCGGCTTTCTGCTCGAGGCGCTGAAATACGGCGCCCCCCCGCACGGCGGCATCGCCTTCGGCCTGGATCGGCTGGTGATGCTGATGGCCGGGGCCGATTCCATCCGCGAAGTGATCGCCTTCCCCAAGACCCAGACCGCCACCGATCTGCTTACCGGCGCCCCCGGCGATGCCGATGCGCGGCAGTTACGCGAGCTGGGGATTCGCCTGCGTCAGACGGGCGGCGACGGTACCTCTTAGCGCGGACTGCCGCCGGCACCGGCTCGGTCGGCCATGACTGTAAAGGCGCCCCGTTTCGGCGGGGCGCC